>DAOVZS010000008.1 GCA_030635005.1 Thiomargarita sp.
AATCGGCATGGGAGGCGGTGATGTAGGGCTTGGTGGTTTTGAACATGGTGCTGTTAGTTTTGTTTGGATGTGTGTGATATCATAGCATGAATTGATACACGCTTTGAAAGGTAGCTAGGGATTGTGAGGCTGATTACGGCATTCAATTAAAGACGCAAAACATGAAAATGCACTTTATTTAATAACATTAAAAACAAATTAAATCAAGCTCATTTTCCATTCCATTATATACTGATATACTTCTATGTCGATATGTTATCTATATTTTTAAGAAATGTTTGAAAAACCTTAATAATAATAGGGTAATGTCTTGAATTTTATCATAAAAAAGTTTTATACTCATATTTAAATAGATAACAAATTGATTGAGAGGGGAAATCTGATGAATAATACATATATTATTTCTATAAACGCCCTATTTTATGCTTTGAATAACAAACGCATTAAAATGGGATTAAGTGCAGTTGAACATACGCTGATTGCAAGTAAACTGGGTATTTTATTTACCTTAAAAACGCATGCTTATGTGAATTTTAAAAGTGAGTATGTGGGATTAAACGAGATTCAACTGCGTGCATTGCAAGAAATTTTTGTGCAACATTTCAATGTGGAAATGGAGCAAGAAATCCAGACTCTTGTGAGTCCACAAGAAACTGAAATAGTTAAAGAGGTGTCTGCACCTGATTCACACACACATGAAACAGGTTTTTTTCAGACGATTAAATCCTTCTTTAAACCAAAATCTAAATTACAAGAGGAAATGGCATGATTGGACATAATATCATCGGTGGATTGAGTCGTGTTATTCATTGTAATCATTATAATGCTTACTTACAAATGACTGTATTGTTGACGCAAGGTATTGGGACACATAATCCTGAGCGTTTATTAACAGATGCGGTGACACCGTTGATTTTATTGTTAAAGCAACAAGGTTATACGCATGATGATTTATTAGCCGAATTTTCTTATTGTGGTTTTGGTCAGCTGAAGCAAATTGATGAGAAAACGTGGGAAACACCCTCTTCACATTATAGTCAAACCTTATGTATTCTGGGTAAAAAACAAAAAAGTTGTTATTTTACAAGTGGTTATTTGCAAGGTTTGTTAGAAAAAACAGTACTTGAAACGTTATGTAAACAATTAGGAGATCAGGTAGATCGCTTTTCGGTGCTGGATACACCATTGAATGCAGAACAGTATTTGTGCTATGAATTTGATTTAGACACGCATGTACCTGAGCGTTTTGATTTTAAAGACTGCCAAGTATTCAATACCCGTATTGATGAAGACAAGATTAGGGCTATCGTAAAAACATTACCTTTACAGGGGGGAAAAAGCGGACTGATTGAAATATTTAATGCGGTGTTGACGAATCACTTTGCTGATTACTACAATCGCATTAGCTATGATGCTTATTTCACACTCAAAAATGCGGGGGTGCCTGATGCAGAAAGTAAGGAAATGTTTATTCAAGCAGGACATATTTGTGCCTTTAATACCTTTGGTAGAATCATGATTAGCCCAGAATGGTTTGAACGGGTTGTCCCAATGTGTGATACTAAGGAAGATTGGTTACATGGTATTATTGCCGTGATTAATACGTTAGGATGGGGAGTGTATCGTTTAGAAAAACTGGTACCTGCACATGAAATGATTGTACGGGTTTATAATTCTTATGAAGGCGTCGGCTATCGACGTATGTATCCTAAAACAGAGGACAAAAACCTGTCATTTTTAGCAATGGGTGCTATTTTGGGGTTGATGCATTTATTTTGGAAAATTGATATTCGTGAAACCCCAGCTTTAACACAAGACTTTTATGTCAATCAATTCAATAATCCTGTCAATAGCTATACGATTGAACAAACGAATGCTATTGCAGCAGGTGATGATTATGATCGGTTTGTGGTGTCTAAATAATGCTGTTTCATGCTATAACATAAATTCTTTGACCATCGCTTTAAAAAAAGATTTTTCAAAAGCACAGTTTTTGGTCGCTTTAAATATATCCCCGTCTTGATAAGCATCTGCAAGACATCCGCCAGCACAAAAAACTTCTATTTCGCATCCTTGACACGCTGGAATATTTCTAATACCCCGTTGTGTCAGATTAAAATATGCGTCTGTACTAAAAATCGTCATGATATCGTTAATATCTCCCAATTTCATATCTAACGCTGCACAAGGATACACGGTGCCATCTGCATTGATGGATAATTCTGCACCAGCAGCACTACAGTAAGTACCTGTTTGTTGTTGATTAAAAATACGAGAATAGGGAAAAGTAACCAGCCCACCTATGTCCATCCCTTTATCACGTGCATATTTAAAAGCAGTGATCAATTTTTCAACTTGTTGTTCAATAACATCAGTATTTTGGACATCTTGATATCCCATTGTCATTTGTTGTAACCCTAAAGGAATGATGGGTATCGAAAATGCTTCTGATTTATCAATAAGATAATCAATTAGATCTTGTAAATGATGAATATTATGATTGCCTAATGTGGTATCAATACTGAGATTACATTGATTTTTTAAACAGATATCAATAGCATGATCGCTTTGTTCAAAAGCACTGCCCGTTTTTTTGAGGATTCTACATTGATCGTGAATTGCTTTTATCCCATCAAGACTCATGATCACCGCTACTTGATACCTTGATAGCACTTTAGCCATAGCATCGGTTAAGAGCGTGCCATTGGTATTTAGAAAATAGTTGACATGAATCGTGCCTTTGATATGTGCTATATAGTCCAAAGATTGTTGGAGGACAGTCCAATTTAATAACGGCTCTCCCCCAAAAAAACGTATATTTACCGATTTATGAGGGTGGGGTAATGTGAAAAAAGAGTCTATCGCTTGTTTGGCGATATTCCAATCCATTAAACGATTATCATCATTTTGGTTGATCGCATAACAATATGTACACGCCATATTACAGCCGTATGTCAGATTTAACCTCAAACTCTTGATTAATGCTCCCTTTTTAACGGAATTTGACTCTAATTTGAAAAAATCATCATCGTTTGTGTGGGTATAAACGATTAATTTTGATTGATATAAGTCAAAAAGAACCTCTTCAAAAGCTTCAAATGTGTATCGTTTCGATATTTCTGCGTAGGTTTTCCCCTTTTTAATAAAATCAAGCAGTATTATTAAATCTGTTTTAAAAATCTGAGAAGTGCCCAAAAATGAGTTAAAAAATAATCCTTTCCCATTGTTTGAAATCACGTGTAAATGAGGAGTAGTGTGCAATTTATGATAGGAAACGGTGTCAAAAAAACCATTTTTTAAGGTTTTAAGCCATTTTTTTTCTGCAGATACCAAGGAAAAACCATAGCAGTGCTTAAATTGCGTCTGCACATTATTTTCGGCTGTTACTGATTGGAGACAAGTGAGTAAATATTGTATTCCTTTGAGATGTGCGAGAAAATACACAAAACTATGGGCTTGTTGATAGCAAATATTGTCTGAAATGGGAGAATCATCAATTTCTAAAAAATTATACTGAATAAAAACGTCCAATTCCTGAAAAGTATAGATTTTCTGCTGATGCACCGCTTTTTTAAAATTGTTGTGATGATAAGGTTTGGCAAAAAATTCACACAATCCTTCCAGCAACCAAATAGGTATTTCCAATGATTTCAAAAAAATATGGCTTAATTCATGACGCATACTCCGAATATAACGATCTTGCCAGTCTTCTGGAATGCGACGATCAGTATTCACAACCAGCAATTTCCCCAACATGACAAAAGCATTCACCCAAAGCGGAATATCATGCCAAAAATGGCGGAGATCTTCCTTTTTAGGGGCAAAATATACCTCAATTTTGGATTTAGGCGGGGGTAATTGTGTTTTGAGTGCTTTGTAAGCGGATTCAAGCAGGGGCTGATGATGTAATAAATTTTCATGCCCGTCTTTTGAATAATAAAATACAAAATCTGCTGTTTCGAGGGTTTCTTGTGGCCCTAATAAATTTTCTACATAATATTTTGTATCATCAAATTTAACACGCAATTCTTTTGCTAATACACACTCATTTTCATAACCCTCTATCGTACCTGTATGATACATCACCATCCTCATCAAATAACTCTCACATGTGTTGTATAATTCACATGTATGACACGCTTCTGTAAGCGTATTCCATTCTGCACTTATGGTATCATAATTCTTTGATGCTATTATTTCTTGGAAATCATCAATATGACCCAGAGACCTGTCCATGTATGCACTTAAATACATCAATCCTGTAGTGTCAATAACAAAATAAGGGATGTGTTTGTTTTTTGTATATTTTGATGAGACAAGTGCTGTTTCCCAAGGACCTGCCAGTGCAATATTGTTTTGTTTGGCATAAGTATCTGCTTCAACTATTTTTGTGGCAACTATCGTATGTGACATCTGCTCATGTTCACCTAAATAATCGGGAGTTGCCAGATAAATGCGATCTGCATTAAATTGAGTGGCTAAATCAACTAATCCTTTTAAATCATTCACATTGGCATCAGTTAAACAAGAATTCAACTGGAGTTTGTAATGACAATCACGCAAAATAGCCAATGCGGCCATGATCTTATTATGAGCTGATGTGCCATTTGAAAATTTTCTATGGTGATTGTTGATTTTAGACGCACCATCCACACTGATATGAACATCTACTCGGTTTTTTTTTAGAAACAGTGCTCTTTTCTGTGAAAGCACAGTGCCATTGGTATTTAAAATCCAAGTAATTTTGTGACCAAATAAATGGTTTCCATATAACAAAGTGTTTTGGAGCATTTCCCAATTGCTCAGGGGTTCACCGCCATATAGATTGACTAACACATAACCCCCCCTCATCAGTTCAAAATACTGATCAAGCGCAGATTTAGCGATGTCTAATGTCATTCGGGCGGGTTTATTAAGCGCTTGATTCGGAAAGATATGACAATAGTCACATCTTTGTGGACATAAATAGGAAATCATTAAGCGAAAACTATACATATTTTGATGTGCTAAGGTTTTAACCACCACAAGCACCACAAGGGCCACCACCACAAGGGCCTCCACCACAAGGGATAGGTCCCACCTTAAGTTTATTTCCATCCTTCTTATCGTTAGATTTTATATTCAGTGTTATTAGAATGTATTTATTAAACATTGCTTTAATAAAAAACATGCTAATAAATGTAAACAATAAAATCGCGATAGTTGCGATAGTTTCCATAGTATGTACCTTGAATTTATCTGAGTCAGAATTGACAGGATTATAGAATTTTCAGAATTAAGACACAGGCATAACCAATAAGCCTGTGTTTATAGCTAAATGAGATAAGGTTTTAACCACCACCACCACAAGGGCCACCACCACAAGGACCATAATCTCTAGAATTTCCATCCTTCTTATCGTCCGATTTTACATCCAGTTCTGTTGAATCGTTGTTCGACAAACTTTTTACAAGAGCAAAAAACATGATAGACAATATAATAAATAAAACTTCCATAGTATTTTTCTCACACTTGTCTAAATTAGAATTAACAGGATTATAGAATTTTCAGAATCAAAGCACAACCAATAAGCCTGTGTTTGTGCCCAATACACATAATATATCATATTTTTCCTAAATAACCAAATACCTAATACACAATAATTTAAGATTTTTTAAATGTTGGAAAATGCTGTAACAGTTGTCTAATGTGTAGAGAATCGAAATTCTGAGTCGCTTCATATAACTCTTTTCCATAACTACTGAGGCGTGATACCTGATATTTTTCACCTAATATACTGATTTCTATTGCAAAATTTCTAATATTGTCTAACTCTAATGCCCCTTTAAAACTTTCCAAGATAGGTAACAATTGATCCAATTTTTCTTGTAATTCTGATAAATGTTCTATGTCTAAAATAGGGGCTATTGTTTGAGTCATAGGTTGAACCGATTGAATGGTATGCTTCAAATAATGTGATAATTTTTTCAGAAGTACTGATATTTCAACAGGTTTGGATAAAAATCCATCAAAGTCTTGTGGCTGTGCTTTTAAAACGGCAGCTGTTAAGGCAATCACAGGTATATGTTTTGTTTGTTGATCTTGCTTCAGTTGTTTTCTTGCATCATAGCCATTCATCACGGGCATTTTGATATCCATTAAAATCAAATCAGGAAGATATTTTTGTGCAGCAAGTAAGCCGTTTTTTCCATTATCGGCTTCTATCACTTCCAAATTTACTTTGGATAAATTTTCACGAATAACAGCACGATGGGATTCAATATCATCAATAATCAGTACAGTTGCAGGTTCAAAAACAAACGTATTGATATTAAAACCTTCTTCCGTTTTGACGGATTTTGCCACTTTAACATCTCGCAAGGTGATTTTAAAAATACTCCCCTGTTTGACGTGACTCTGAAGGATAATCTGCCCATTCATCCTTTCAATCAATCGTTTGGTAATAGTAAGCCCTAAGCCCGTTCCCCCATATTTTTTAGTACTTTGTCCGTCTACTTGTTGGAAACTGTCAAAAATTTTGGCTTGTTGTGCTATGGAGATACCCATACCTGTATCTTCCACCGCAATGATTAAATTAGCTCTATCATAATGCATGCTTATTTTGATATATCCTTGTTCCGTAAATTTGACAGCATTACTGATGAGATTTATTAATATCTGCTCTAAATAGGTTTCATCTAATAGTAAGGTTGATGGCAACAGTTTATCAATGTCAATTCTAAATTCTAGCCCTTTCTCTGCCATTTTAAGGGAAAATAATTGTTTTAAGTCTGTCAAAATGATTCGAGGATCAATCACTTCTAATTGAAGTTCTAAGTGTCCTGCTTCAATCTTTGATAAATCAAGTATGTTATTAATCAAATTCAGTAGCGTTTTACTGGCTGTTTGAATAGCAGAAAGATAATTTTGTTGCTTTGGATCTGTCACTATTTTTGATAACAGATCCGAAAAGCCAATAATCGAATTCATCGGAGTACGGATCTCATGACTCATATTTGCGAGAAATTCACTTTTAGCACAGTTTGCAGAATCTGCTTTTTCTTTTGATTGTTGTAATTGTTTAAGAAACAGGAATAATCCTAAACTTGCACTAATATGATGTCCGAAATCTTTGAAAAGAGTGCGTTCATTGTTTGTCCATACCCTAACATCACGACAATGATGCAATCCAAACAACCACGGTTTACCAAGTTTGGGGTAAATGGCCAAACAGAGACCCGATTGAACCAAAAACTGATCAGATATTATTGAGGGTACTTTATAGTCATACTGAGAACCATAGGACAAGGGTTCTTTTGTAGACAAAATGTTTTTCATAATATTGGAAACATCCACACTCATTGGAATATCTGCATGTAACAGTTTAGCGCTGGGGTATTCTGATCTGGTGACCTCTATGGGTACGTGCCAACTCTCGGCGTGTGGGTCACAGGGATATAGCAACCAAGCCTGATCACAATTGAATATCTCTAAAGTGACCTTCAGGGCATTTTCCATCATTTGCACGATATCCTGCGTTTCATTGATGGTATTTCCTAACGTCGTTAAACTTTCTAAATGGTATACTTGGTCTTGTAATTGAGTATTTTGGGTTTTTAATTGTTTTTGTAAATTAGAAATAACCAACTGTTTTTTAACACGTGCAATCACTTCTGCAAGGTCAAATGGTTTTGTAATGTAATCAACCGCATTTATTTCAAAGCCCTTAATTTTATCAATAGTGCTATCATTGATGCTTAAAAAAATAATAGGCGTATTTTTTGTGACTGCTTTTTGTTTGAATCGACGACACGTTTCAAACCCGTCCATGCCGGGCATATTGATATCTAACAAGATTAAATCGGGTTTGATATGGTCAATACGATTAAGGGCGGCTTCTCCATTTTGTGCGACCAGCACTTTAAAATTCGCCTCGCGCAAACAATGATGTAATAGATCTAAATTGTGGGGTATGTCATCTACAATGAGAATCTTATGGCTGATGTTATTCATTTCTTATTTTTGTTTTCAATATTTTTATAGACAGGAATAATCCCAAACTTTCAGTAATATAATGTCCAAAATCCTGGAACAGGTTATATTCATTTTCTGTCCATATTCTTGCATAAGCACATTGATGTAATCCAAACAACCATGGTTTTCCAAATTTTGGATGAATAGCGATATGTATCTCAGATTGAATTGAAAACTGTTGGGCAATCTTTATATCTCTGTGTTCAAACGTGGCATCAAAAACAAAGGGTTCATTCACAGCTAAAACGTCTTGCATCATTTTAGAAATATTTGCAGACATCGGAATCTGGGTATTTAACAGATGTGCACCAGGATACGCTGGCGTAGTGACTTCGATAGGCACATACCAACTGGCTGCGTTGGGATCGCAGGGATAGAGAAGCCACGCTCGATCACATTTGAATATATCCAAAGTGACCTTCATGGCATTCTCCATCATTTGTGGTATATTGCGTGATTGATTGAAGGTATTTCCCAAAATAGCTAAACTTTCAAGATGATGCACTTGGTCTTTTAAGTGCGTATTTTGGTTTGTTAATTGTTTTTGCACATTGTAAACACCCAAGTGTTTCTGAACACGTGCAATGACTTCTACTGGGTCAAACGGCTTTGTAATGTAATCAACTGCATTTATGTCAAACCCTTTTATTTTATCAATAGTCTTATCATTGACGCTTAGAAAAATAACGGGGATATTTTTGGTAACCTCTTTCTGTTTTAAGCGACGACACGTTTCAAACCCGTCCATTCCGGGCATATTGATATCCAACAAGATTAAATCGGGTTTGATATGATCCACACGATTAAGGGCAGCTTCTCCATTTTGTGCGACCAGCACTTTAAAATTCGCTTCGCGCAAACAATGATGTAATAAATCTAAATTTTTGGGTGTATCATCTACAATTAAAATTTTATAGGTCATTTTATTAATTCTCTTTCAATCCATGCACTACATTCATCCAATTGATATTCTTTAAGAAAAGAGTGTATTTTGGTCAAAAATGGTTGGAATATCACATTTGACTGTACTAAAATACTCGCTTGTTCTTCAAGTTCATCAATATCACCCATTAAGGATAATTTATAGAGTGTTTGCAAGATGGTTCGTGGGGGAAATACGATTTGGGTGAGATGGTTTTCTGTGACTATTTTCTTTTTTCCATATATCCAGCTTATCTTGAGCAGTTGCTGTAATTGCTGAAAAAGTGTTTCTACTTGTATGGGCTTAGACAAAAAAGAGTTCGCACCAAGGGCTAAACTCTTATGTGTATCTTCAATATATGCACTGGCTGACGTCACAATAATACGCGTTTTTTTCAATAAGAGGGATTGACGCACTTGGCGAATGAATTCAAAACCGTCCATTTCCGGCATGATTAAATCTGTCATAATCAATTCTGGTCGCCATTGTTTGGCTTTTTTTAATCCTTCATATCCATTATTAGATTGTTGAACTTCAAAACCCAAGGGTGCCAGTAAGTCAACCAGTACCGCTTGATTGTCCAAATTATCATCTATGATTAAGATTTTGGGTGACTTTTCTTTTATGCCAATAATCGGTTGCGGTGCTGCGCGTGTGGTTGCATGATATGTGACAACGGGTAAGGCTAATTTAAACCAAAATTGCGTACCAATATTAATGTCACTGCTCACATGTAATTGTCCTCCCATTAATTCGACAAACTTTTTACTGATGGCTAAGCCTAAACCTGTCCCATTCGTTTGACGTTTTTGTTCGCCCACTTGTTCAAAGGGTTCAAAAATACGATTCATATTTTCTGCTGCAATACCCACACCCGTGTCTTCTATTTTGAATAGAAAATTTGGATTTTTAAAATTGACATGTAACGTCACACTGCCCTGATCGGTGAATTTGATAGCATTACCCAATAAATTCAGCAATATTTGTTGCAACCGTTGTTTATCACCATGCACTCCTTTTGGTAATGTATACATGGTTTCTAAATAAAAGTCAATACCTTTTAATTTTGCCCGAATATTGATCATTTCTCTAATAGTATTTAATAATAGCGGTAAATTAAAATCTTTTTCGTACAAAGCGAGTTTGCCCGTTTCAATTTTCGCAAGATCCAGTATTTCATTAATGAGGGTTAACAGATAATTGCCACTTTGTTCAATAATATGTAATCCATGTTGCTGTTTCTCATTGATACTGGAATCCTGTTGTAAAATTTGCGCATAGCCTAACACAGCATTAAGCGGTGTTCTCAGTTCATGACTCATGCTGGCTAAAAAAGTGCTTTTAGCTTTATTAGCGGTTTCAGCAATCTTTTTAGCATGTTGTAAGTTTATTTCCGTTTGCTTGTGTTCAGTAATATCATTCATCAGCCCTTCTATTGAAATCAATTTACCCTGTTGATCAAATACGCCTTGACCTTGCTCCCCAATCCATTTTACTTTTTTTGTTTTGGTAAAAATGCGATAGATCAGTGTAAACATTTGTTTCTTTTGTATCGCATCTTGTACAGTTTGTTGTACATATTCTAAGTCATCAGCATGAATAATATCAATATAATTAATGTGACCGCTAATAAAAGCACTTACGGAATAGCCAGTCAAGACAAAAGTACTCTTACTCATAAATAACATTGTCCAATGATGATCATTAAGACAACGGTAGGCAACACCCGGTAAATTGCTGATAAGCGTTTGCATTGCACGTTTATTTTCACGTAATTCTTTTGTACGTTCGATCACTCTTGCTTCTAAGTTATTGTATAATAATGAATTTTCAATAGAAATAGCAATATGAGAAGATAAAGTTTTTAAGACTTTTAAGCTTTTGGGTGTAAATGCCCCTGTCGTTAAATTGTTTTCTAAATACAAGATACCGATCAACTGTCCTTGATTGATGAGCGGTGTACATAATACAGATTGGGGACGATGTTTAATAATATAGGCATCACGTTGATAGGCTCCTTTTTGTGTTGCATTGTGCAAAACAATAGAATCTTGGGTACGTGCAACATAATGAATCATGTTTGCCGATACATGTTCAAGAGATAAAGAGTGTAAAACAATGGTTTCTGAATGATCAATATGTCCTTGTGCTTCAATAAACCAACTATTTTGCTTGGGTAAAAGCAAAAAACATTTTTCAGCACCTACATTTTCAATGACAATATTTATCATTTTTTCTAAAAGCTGACTGAGTACGATTTCTCCCGATAATATTTGTGCCGCTTTCATAATACTCTTTAAATCGAGTGCTTCTGAATGATCTATGGTCGCAGAAAAGGCTGTGGTTTCTATAAATTGCGGATATTTTTTTTCTAAATGTGTCACTTTAGCCAATGCACCCCATTTTTGATAAGCGTAGTGTGCTTCATATAAACAGAGTTTCGCAAATTTTATTTCTTTTTTAGCCAGATAAAATTGACCCGCGAGTTCATACGCTAACGCTTCTTCATTGATATACTCATTTTCATGAGCAAGTGCAATCGCTTTATCATAAAATTCTCTCGCTTCACCATCTTTACCTGACACACGGCAACGCTCCGCCTCTACTAAATAGAATTTATGTAAATAATTCATTGGCGCATGATCTGCCCATTTTTTTAGTTTTTCTTGGTTGGCAGATATTTTTACGTTATCTGATTGTGATAAGGCTAAGCGTACCAGAGAATCATAAAAATAAAATATCGCTATCCCTAATAAACCTGTCACCCCTTCTAAATATTGTTCTGCACGCTTCGTATTTTCAAGAGCAGGCCCATATTCGTGAAATAAATAATGTAAAATACATTTATTGATATATAAATAATAATGTGTTGTTTTATCATTTTCTTCTTGAAGAAGCGATAAGGGAATATTCTCATCATACACTTTGCCTATTAAACGACAGGGATTATCAGAATATCCGAGTAAATTTAAAACCACTTGCCACAACAAACAATAACGTTTCAAACCGTATTCTTGTTGACGCCGATCAACACTATATCGATACAAAACCATATCTGATTCTAGGCTGAGAAGTGGCTTTCCAACAAAATAAGCATGCTGTAAATTAATATTGATAGAATAGGCGGCAAAATTGATATTTCCAGTGTCTAAAGCCGTTTTATAATTATCTAATAAGGGTTGTAATGTTTCTCTGACATGGCTTTTCCACAGTTTGATCATGCTATTAAAGACAAAAATAGTTCTCGCCTTAAGTTTATTTTCGTCTAATCGTTTTAACAACGCTAAAGCCAACAATCCAAATTGATATCCAGAGTCAATTTTTCCAATGCTAGATAAAATCATGCCATAAGCCACATAAGAAAAACTTGATTCAGCAACATTGCCATATGTAAAGGATAAATGTACTTGTTTCAATATCAGTAAAGTCATGATATTGGGTGATACTGCATAAGCAGGCACAATAACGGCAACTATAATACGCATGGCTAAGATTGTCTGCGTATCCCTCATTATGGGTAAATTAACCAGAGATTGGATGGGTGTCTCAGATAGCAAGAGGTGTAGTTCTTGTAAGGCCACACCCACGTCTTCTTGTGTGGGTTCTTCTGGAATAATTATTCCTAATTGTTTGAGAAACACTAATGCGGTATCAATCGCCTGTCGTGCTTTATATTGTGTATCATAAGCAAATATTCTAATCTCACATATTTTTGCTGCATCCGATAGGCTGTGTACATGTTGTAATGCAATGTGTACCAGTTGCTCTACTTGTTTAAAATTACCATTAAGGTAAGCCGCTTCCGCTGCTTCTATAAATAGATTGAATATCAAGTCGTAATCACTTTTCCAACTATTGTGATGTAAGCATTTTCTCCCGACTAAAAAATACTTAAGGGCTGCTTCATAAGCGGTTGCCATTTTTGCTTTTTTTCCCGCTATAATATTTAATTTGGCTACTTGAAGTCGTTCAATATGAGTATCAATCAATGCAATACTCTGATTAAAATGTCCCACGATTTCAAAAACTTTTTCTGCTAATACAGCAGTCTGTGTATTGTTGAATAGTAAACGTGCTATTTGTAGATGGATTGCTTTTTTATGTTTATCATCAATCAATGCATACGCTGCTTGTTGAACACGATCATGTGAAAATTGTAATTGATGAATAAAGGCTGCGTTATGACTGTTATTTTCAGAAATGGGAAAAATTAACGCTTCTCTCAAAACAGGCTTTAAATCTTGAAAAGTAGCCATGGCTGACTTTTCATAAATGACAGATAAGGTATTCACATCAAAACGGTTACCCATACAAGCCGCTAAGCGTAAAACATTTTGGCTTGTATCTGGTAATTTTTTTATTTTCTTTATCATCAATTCAACAACATTATCAGTAATATCCATGGCTTCAATGTTGTTGATATCCCATTGCCAATGGCTTTTGTGGAGCACAAAAAACAACAATTTTTCTTCATACAATGTTTGTAAAAATTGCGTCACAAAAAATGGATTGCCTCCTGTCTTATGCCATACTAAATCCGACAAGCTGTCAACTTCTTTTACATGTTGATGTAAACTATCCGCAATTAATTGAGTGACATATTCAGAAGTTAAAGGTTTTAAAGCAATTTTATTAATAATGACATGTTTTTTATGAAGACTATCAAGTGTTATGAGTAATGGATGCGTCATATCCACTTCGTTATTCCGATAAGCGCCGATAAACAATAGATTGCGCGTCTCTACATCTGTCATGACTAATTCTAATAAGTTAAGAGTGGCTAAATCTATCCATTGTAAATCATCTCCAAAAATCACCAAGGGCTGTTCTGCTTGGCAAAAAACACGTATAAAATTTTTAAAAACGAGGTTAAAACGGTTTTGTGATTCAGTCGCTTCCAATTTTAGGGGCGCTGGCTGTTTACCTATAATTAATTCAATGTGAGGAATAACATCAATAATAATTTGTCCGTTAATGCCCAAAGCCTTTAATAACTTTTCTTTCCAATGTGCTAATTGTGCTTCTGTTTCTGTGAGTACTTGTTGTACTAACGCTTCAATAGCATAAATAATGGCACTATAAGGAATATCATGTTGAAATTGATCAAATTTTCCAGAGATAAAATGCCCCTGTTTTTGAGTAAACGATTTATAAATTTCTTTGACTAATGCCGATTTACCCATACCAGAATCACCAGAAATCAACATTATTTCTGCTTTTCCTTTTGTAACACGCTCAAAAGCTGTCTGTAATTTTTCTTTTTCCAATGTGCGTCCATACAATTTTTGTTGTATTTGAAAACGCTCAGACAGATCATATTGTGCAAGTTCAAAGTCCCAATCTCTGGGATTTTGTTTGAATTTTTCTAAATCAGCTTGTAATCCCCAAATACTTTGATAGCGTTTATCTGCATTTTTTTCTAGCAATTTCATAATGATATTAGAGATTGCAGGAGGCAGATGTGCGGGTGGTGTCGCTTTTTTGGCGATATGACAATGGATTAATTCCATCGCATCCTTTGAATCAAAAGGGAGAACCCCTGTAAATAATTCATAAAATGTGACACCCAACGCATAAAAATCTGTACGATAATCTATAAGGCCATTGATACGTTCGGTTTGTTCTGGAGAAATATAAGCCAAATTGTGTTCTAAAACGCCAAAATCAATGAATTTCAGTGTATCAGTGCTGGGGTTAAAAATGAGATTTGAAGGATTAATATTTTGATGAATAATATTTTTTTTATGAATCTGTCCTAAAATATCGGTAATCCGAATGGCAAGCTTGAACATGTCCTCAAAACTAAAAGTAGGTTTGAGAGGCGTGCCCCCAAAATCTTCAAGACACATGAGCAGTGTATTTTGATATTTTTCGAGACTGTAGACATTGATAACACCGCTTATATCTGAAAGTTGGCGTAAGCGTTCATATTCTTGTTGATAGCAAGTCAATTTTTCGGGGCTTGGGTAATCTTCTTTTAGGATTTTCAGGATAACAGATTGATGATCCTCTTCTCGAATGGCCCGATAGATTAACGAATAGGCACTTTCGTTAATTTTTTGAGTGATGTGATAGTTAGGAATTAACATAAAGAATCAAATTTTGCTAAAAAGGGGCTTTGTGACATAAATATTTAATAAGTATTATACTATAAAAATATAGATATTAATAAGTCTGTGTTTGTGCCTAATACATGTGATATATCATACTTTTTCTCTAAACATCAAAATACCTAACACACAATAAAATTATGACCATAGCCTATCTTTATCATCCCGATTGTTTACAACATGATATGGGTGTTGGACATCCTGAATGTGCTGACAGATTGACAGCGATACATGAAAAAATCAAAGATGTTCACAATTATGAAGCCCCATTAGCCACACACGAACAATTGGGGCGCGTACACACTGCACATTATATTGATAAAATCTTGACACACACGGAAGGGACTATTTATCTTGATCCAGATAGCCTATTGACCCCTCAAACACCGCAAGCTGCCTTACGTGCAGCGGGTGCC
The DNA here is from genome assembly GCA_030635005.1 of Thiomargarita sp. Classification (GTDB taxonomy): domain Bacteria; phylum Pseudomonadota; class Gammaproteobacteria; order Beggiatoales; family Beggiatoaceae; genus DAOVZS01. Next base: position 15,462 of record DAOVZS010000008.1, read on the forward strand.
TTGGTATCTGCGACGGATTTAGTATTAAGTGATCAGTATCACGCTGCGTTTTGTAATATTCGTCCTCCTGGACATCATGCCTTAGCTGATCACGCGATGGGATTTTGTTTTTTTAATAATATTGCAGTGGGGGTAGCACATGCTATCGCACAATACGGCTTACAACGTGTGGCGATAGTAGATTTTGACGTACACCATGGTAATGGCACCGAATCCATCTTTAAAAATGAAACACGTGTGATGCTGTGTTCCAGCTTTCAACATCCCTTTTATCCCGGAGTAGGTGCCGATACTTGTAGTGATCACATTATTAATATCCCATTATCAGCAGGCACTACGGGGGCACAATTCCGTCATGCCATTACGACAGACTGTTTACCCGCTTTACACCAATTTGCACCCCAAATCATTTATATCTCTGCAGGCTTTGATGGACATGAAAACGATGACATCTCAATGATGCGTTTACATGCTGATGATTATGCTTGGATAACACAAGAAATCGTTTCTATTGCTCAGCAATATGCACAAGGGCGTATTATTTCTACGCTTGAAGGGGGATATCACTTAGAATCTTTAGCAGAAAGTGTCGCTGCACATCTTCAAGTATTGACAAAAGCAGACAATTAAGATAAGGGTAAGATTGATATTTTGTATTCCTATTGTTTATAATAGAAATAATAAATTAATATTAATACGTTCTTGGAGTTCTTATTACATGATTGAAAAAAACATCTATTCATATAATGAAGGAGATGGCAAAAATAAACTCTTGTTAGGTGGAAAGGGGGCAAATTTGTGTGAAATGACACAAATGGGTCTTAATGTTCCTCCTGGCTTTGTGATTACCACCGAAATTTGTCTCAAGTATCTTGACACTAAGACGTTACCTGTTGGTTTAATGGATGATGTTAAACATCATATCAAAGCCATTGAAAAAAGTAGTCATAAAGGCTTTGGCTATGCTCACAATCCTTTATTAGTCGCAGTACGCTCAGGATCCTCCATCTCCATGCCTGGCATGATGGATACGATTCTTAATTTAGGACTCAATAGTCTCACTTTGCTAGGGTTAATAAAAGAAACGGGTAATGAACGATTTGCTTATGACTCGTATCGCCGTTTTATCCAATTATTTGGAAAGGTGGCTTTAGATATTGATGATGAACATTTTGATAAACATCTTAATATTGTTAAAAAGCGTGTAGGGGCAGCAGAAGATGTCGATTTAACCGCTACTGATCTTAAAGAAATCAGTCAATTGTTTTTAGATGTTGTCAAAGAGCAAACAGGTCATGATTTTCCAGATGATGTGTATGAACAACTTGAAATTGCCATTAAAGCCGTTTTTAAATCTTGGGGTGGAAAACGGGCGATAGATTATCGGCGTCAATTTAAAATTACCCCAGAAATGGCTAATGGTACAGCAGTCAATGTGGTGGCCATGGTGTTTGGTAATATGGGTAATGACTCTGCCACTGGTGTCGGATTTACACGTAATGCTGGCACTGGTAAAAATGAGATGTATGGCGAATACTTAGTGAATGCCCAAGGTGAAGATGTCGTTGCAGGGACACGAACACCCAAAGCAGTACAGGAAATGGAACAAGAAATGCCTGAACTGTACACACAACTGGTCGATTTACGCAATAAACTGGAAAAGCATTATAACGAAGTACAAGATTACGAATATACCATTGAAAAAGGTCAATTGTATTGCTTACAAACCCGTAATGGTAAAATGAATGCCACCGCCATGGTGCGTACTTCGGTAGAAATGTTTCAAGAAGGCATGATTACTAAAGAGCAAGCCTTATTACGCATCAATCCAGAAAGTTTGGATCAAATGTTACATCCCCGTTTAGATCCAACGCATTCCGCAAAATCTTTGGCGACAGGGTTAGCAGCCTCCCCCGGTGCTGCCAGCGGAAAATGTGTTTTTGATGCTGATCGTGCTGAAATACAAGGTAATGCGGGTGAGAAAGTTATTTTAGTCCGTGAAGAAACCAAACCTGAAGATATTCATGGATTTTTCACCTCTCAAGGCATTCTCACCAGTCGGGGGGGCAAAACATCACATGCTGCGGTTGTGGGACGCAGTATGGGTAAACCCTGTGTTGCAGGCGCTAAAGGTATTGCTGTCAATATTAAAACACGACAAGCAATTATTGGCGCACAAGTCCTGAATGAAGGCGATGTCATCACCATTGATGGGACAACAGGTAAAGTTTATTTGGGGGCTTTACCCACGATCAAACCAGAATTCACCGATGAACTCAAAACACTCCTCTCTTGGGCAGATGAGATTGCACATTTAAAAGTATTGGCGAATGCAGATACGCCAACGGCTGCTCATAAAGCAGTAGAATACGGAGCGATGGGCATTGGGTTATGCCGTACAGAGCGTATGTTTAATGATGTGGATCGTCTCCCTATTGTGGTTGACATGATTCTTGCTGAAGATCTTAAAGAACGTCAAGCCAAATTAGATGAATTATTACCCATTCAGCGTGGAGATTTCAAAGAAGTCTTTAAAGTCATGTCTCCTCGTCCTGTCACCGTACGTTTATTAGATCCCCCTTTGCATGAATTTCTACCCACAGAAATCCATTTATTTGAAGATCTAGAGACATTACGTCAATTACGTAGCACCATCAAAGGAATGGAAATATTTCAGTTTAGTCGTGACATTCCAGCTAACTTACATACACAACACGCTAACCCGTTTATGAGCGAAGATGCACTGAATAAAGTCATTGCTAAAAAAGCTAAAATGCTCAAAAAAGTGCGTGAATTGTATGAAGTAAATCCCATGTTAGGACATCGCGGTGTACGTTTAGGCATTACAAATCCAGAAATTTACGCCATGCAAATTCGGGCAATTTTGGAAGCAGCTGCGGAATGCATTAAAGAAAACATTACGATTAATCCTGAAATTATGATTCCACAAGTGATTACGGCGCAAGAATTAAAGCGTGTTAAAAAATCAGTGGATCGTATCCAAAAAGATATCGAAACTACCCAAAATGTCAAACTCAAATTTAAGTTTGGTACGATGATTGAGACGGTACGTGCTTGTACGAGAGCTTCTCAACTTTCTGAAGTTGCTGACTTTTTCTCTTTTGGTACGAATGATTTAAGTCAAGCTACCTTCTCATTTTCACGTGAAGATGCTGAAAATAAATTCTTACCTGAGTACAATAAACTTGGGATTTTTCAAGATAACCCATTTGAAGTATTAGATATCCAAGGCGTCGGTTTTTTGATGAGAAAGACGGTAAAATGGGGACGACAAACACAGGCTGGACTTAAAATGGGCATTTGTGGTGAACATGGGGGGCATCCCGCTGCCATTCGTTTTTGTCATCACATTGGTTTAAATTATGTTTCTTGCTCAGCACCCCGTGTCCCTTGTGCACGTCTCGCTGCTGCCCAAGCCAAATTACTTGAAAATGATTATCATCTTCTTGATGAGTAGCGATTAGCCTTATCCTAGAGCCTTGCTCTAGGACATCCAACACAAATATTTCATTCTTTTTCATTTTGAGCATAGAGAGCAATAAATATGGCTGATTCATACACAGAAGTCACTCAACAAACTTGGGGGGGGCGTCTTAAAGAATCTTTACGGGGGGTTGTGATTGGACTTCTGTTATTTATGGGCGCCTTTCCTTTATTGTTTTGGAATGAAGGACGTGCTGTTCATCGTGCTCAAGCCTTAGAAGAAGGCGAAAAAATTGTTAATTCAATTGAAGCGGATACCATTGATTTAATTTATGATGACATGCTGGTTCATATCAGTGGAAAAACCAGCACAAATGACATTTTAATAGACAATACCTTTGGATTGGTTGCACAACAAGCGATTAAATTACGTCGTATTGTAGAAATGTATCAATGGGAAGAATTTTCACATTCTGAAACCCAAGAAGAATATGGGGGCAGTAGTGAAACAATCACGACGTATAGTTATTCTAAAACATGGTCAGAAGGTTTAATTGAGTCAGAGCACTTTAAACAACCGCAAGGGCATCATAATCCCGCATATCTTGCGATTAGCAGTAAAACATGGCATGCCAAACAGGTCAAACTCGGTCAATTTATTCTATCAGCGAGCTTAGTCGGAAAACTGAATAATTATCAACATCTTCCGATTCCCCCAGAATCCTTTGAAAAATTAAAAGAAGAAAAAGGGGCTAATTTACATGGGCAAAGAATACAATTGAGTTATGGGAGTTATTATATCGGGAAAACCCCTGATGATCCTCAAATTGGTGATTTGCGTATCAATTTTGAATTTGTCAAACCCACGATTATCAGTGTCATTGCAAAACAAATGGGCTCTAGTTCAGGACCTCGTTTGACACCTTATATGACGCAATCAGGGACTGAACTTGAATTATTTTCAGAAGGCACGGTGTCTGCAAAAGAAATGTTTAGTTATGCCAAACTCGAAAATACACTGTTAAGTTGGTTTTTACGTGTGGTTGGTTTTTTCATGATGTTTATAGGATTAGGTCTTATTTTTGAAGTCTTAAAAATATTAGCAGCCGTTATTCCATTTTTAGGAAGCGTTGTTGAAGTTTTGTGTAGTCTAATCGCATTTTTTATATCCTTCATTTTAACCCTGATTGTTATTGGGATTGCTTGGTTATACTATCGCCCCTTGTTAGGTATCTCGCTTTTTGTGATAGCAGGCTTGATTTTTGCACTCTTAATATGGTTACGTCAACCCAAACAAGCACAATTTTCGCCTCAAGAAATAACCCCTCCCCCCCCTCCCCTCCCTCTTTCCCCGTTACTGCCTGCCTTAAGGCCTGAAGTAAGCATCCCTAAAAAATAATGGAGTCCTCATGAAACTGTGTGATTTTGAGATTGGTTTAGAACAGCCCTTTTTTTTGATTGCAGGTCCTTGTGTGATTGAATCTGAAGGCTTAGCACTGGAAACCGCTGCCCAATTAAAAACGATGACGGATGCCTTAGGTATTCCGTTTATTTATAAATCTTCATTTGATAAGGCGAATCGTTCTTCATATAAGAGTTTTCGTGGTTTTGGGGTAGAAAAAGGATTACGCATTCTTGAAAAAGTGCGCAAAGACATTGGTGTGCCCATTTTAACGGATGTGCATGAAGATACGCCATTAGATGAAGTCGCTAATGTGGTAGATGTCTTACAAACACCCGCATTCTTGTGTCGTCAAACAAATTTCATCCAAAATGTGGCCCGGCAAGGATTACCCGTTAATATTAAAAAAGGTCAATTTCTTGCCCCGAGTGATATGATTCATGTGGTTGAAAAAGCAGAAGCCGTGGGAAATAAAAGCATTATGGTGTGTGAGCGGGGCGTGTCTTTTGGATATCATAATCTTGTGTCAGATATGCGTTCTTTAGCCATTATGCGTCATAATCCCGTGGTTTTTGATGCCACCCATTCTGTGCAATTGCCCGGGGGACAAGGTCAAACCTCAGGCGGACAACGTGAATTTGTCCCCATTTTAGCACGTGCTGCCATTGCAGTCGGAATATCAGGTTTGTTTATGGAAACCCATCCAAATCCTGACAAAGCCTTAAGTGATGGTCCTAATGCGTGGCCTTTAGATCAAATGCCTGCATTACTTAAAACACTGAAAATGCTTGATACGACAGTTAAAACATTGGAAAACTAAATATGTCCGAAATATCAAAAATACACGCTCGTGAAATTCTTGATTCACGAGGTAATCCCACCATTGAAGCCGAAGTACACACGATCACAGGAGCAGTCGGGCGTGCTGCGGTGCCTTCGGGTGCTTCTACAGGATCCCGTGAAGCTTTAGAAATGCGAGATGGTGATAATACGCGTTATTTTGGCAAGGGTGTGCAAAAAGCCATATCACATATTAAGGGTGAAATACAGAATGCCTTATGCGGTATTGAAGTCATTGAACAAACAGAGATTGATCAGAAAATGATTGCTTTGGATGGCACCGAGAATAAAGGACGTTTAGGTGCAAATGCTATTTTAGCTGTATCTATGGCCACACTTCAGGCAGCGGCTCAAGAAGTGAAATTGCCTTTATATCGTTATTTAGGTGGTGCAGGTCCCATGCAAATGCCTGTACCTATGATGAATATTATTAATGGCGGTGCACATGCTGATAATAATGTTGATTTACAAGAATTTATGATTATACCGACAGGGGCTTCATCCTTAACAGAAGCCGTACGTTATGGGGCTGAGATTTTTCACGCCTTAAAAAGTGTCTTAAAAAAACAAGGCTTAAATACCAGTGTCGGTGATGAAGGGGGCTTTGCACCTAATTTAACCTCTAATGAATCTGCAATAGAGGTTATTTTGCAAGCTATTGATATTGCGGGATTTCAAACAAAAAAGGATATTTGGTTAGGGCTAGATGTTGCCAGTTCAGAATTTTATCGCAATGGCAGGTACGAACTGTCATCAGAAGGAAAAAAACTAAATTCAGCCCAATTTACAGAATATTTGGCACAATGGGTCAATCAATATCCCATTATTAGTATTGAAGATGGTATGGCTGAAAATGATTGGAAAGGGTGGAGCATACTGACAGAAAAACTCAAGCACAAAGTACAATTAGTAGGGGATGATTTATTTGTAACTAATACTGCTATTTTGAAAGAAGGGATTGAGAAAAATATTGCAAATTCTATCTTAATTAAACTCAATCAAATTGGCACGGTGACAGAAACATTGGCAGCCATTGAATTAGCCAAAAGAAACCATTATACCACTATTATTTCTCACCGTTCTGGCGAAACAGAAGATACTTTAATTGCTGATCTGGCGGTAGCCACTTCTGCGGGACAAATCAAAACGGGCTCATTATCTCGATCCGATAGAATTGCAAAATATAACCAATTAATTCGTATAGAAGAAGCATTAGGCAATACAGTGACTTATCCTGGTTTGGATGCATTTTTTAGGGCTGAATAAGGTGTTAATACAATAGGCGCCTAACATGCTAAAATTCCCTTATGGTATTTGTGATTTTTATGATCTGGTCACAGAAGAGTATTTTTATGTTGATCGCACAGAACATATTCATTTGATTGAAGAATATGGAAAATATCTCCTTTTTTTACGTCCTCGTCGTTTTGGAAAAAGCCTTTTGTTGTCTATGTTAGAAAATTATTATGATGTGGCAAAAGATTCTGAGTTTGAACGACTATTTGGATCTTTAGCGAT
>DAOVZS010000221.1 GCA_030635005.1 Thiomargarita sp.
ACTTTATGTCGTGATAATCGGGGTTCTATCCAAATACTCAATTCAACATCTGTCTTATATAAACGAACTTCACCGCCTAAAAATAATGCACCTGTGGGATCATCATGCCATATCCATCCTAATGTTTCAAAAGCAGCTAATAATTTAACACCGCACCAGCGTTGATATAAATAAGGCGTATCTGCAATTTCTACTGTTCCATGTAAAAGATTATGTAAAAAACTGGGTAAATATTCTTTAGGTTGAATCAACTGTTGTGCAAAACGTCTTAAACATACCCAAGTCGCAGCACGTGGATAAGGATGCGGCAAGTTTAAAGCAGGCACTAATTTTACTTGGACAGAACGCTGCAAAGTGATAGCAGCATGCTCTAATTTTGCTTGTGCATCATCTAAACGTGTCCGCATTTGTAACAAAGTGACCCGATCATTTTCTGCATAACTTGAATCGCCACTTTGTGTCAATAAAGAATTATCAATAAATTTTAGTGTGCGTTTCCGTACTTTTTCTAAAGCGATTTGTTGTAAATTCAGTAAATGCATTAACCAGCGTAATGGACGACTATCCAACTCTTGCACTGGTAAAATACAAAGCCAATGTGCTGGTAATAAACGTTTATTCTTATCCATTTGATAATCACTGGCACGATGTGAAAATGTCGCTCGTTTGGGCGTCGCACTATAATGTAATATAACCTTATGAGTCCCATCCATTGTTTGTAATTCTGTCACCAACTTCGGTATTAAACCTGTTAAAAAATCAATAGATTTTAATAAAGCCGTAGTACTCGCAACAGTCCCCATATCAGTAGACACTTGTTGTGTGGCATGCAAACCCGGTAATAATAATTCTGAAGAAAATGTTTTTAAATCATCAACTAAATGTTGAATAAAGGGATTCATATCAGTTATCAGTTATCAGTTCTAATATTAAAAGATTGTCATTCTGTGTGATACGATATCTATTTTTTTCTTTATTAGATATTCTTAAGATTATGATTGTCAGCGAACAACGAGCCATCACCGCTTTAGCCAGTATTGTATCCATGCGTATGCTGGGTTTATTTATGATTTTCCCCGTATTTGCATTACATGCACAAACATTACCTCACGTGACGCCAGTTTTAATCGGGCTAGCCATCGGCATTTATGGACTCACCCAAGCAAGCTTACAAATTCCTTTTGGAATGTTATCAGATCGTTTTGGACGTAAACCTATTATTTTGATAGGTTTATTGATATTTGCATTTGGCAGTGTCATTGCAGCAAGCTCAACCTCAATCACAGGTATCATCATAGGGCGTGCTTTACAAGGTTGCGGTGCGATATCTTCAACAGTGTTAGCCCTAACCGCCGATTTAACACGTGAAGAACATCGTACTAAAGCCATGGCGTTTTTGGGTGTTAGTTTTGGACTCTCTTTTATTCTTGCCCTTGTCATTGGTCCCTTGGTGTATCAATGGATAGGCGTGTCAGGTATTTTCTGGCTCACAGCGATATTAGCCATACTAGGGGTTGTGATATTGCAAACAATGGTACCACATCCGCAGTATTTTAAACCGAGTACAGGCTCTGTGCGTTTACAATTTAAAAAGGTATTAAAAAACAGTCAATTATTACGCCTAGATTTTGGCATTTTAGTCTTGCATTTAGTCTTAACATCGTTATTTGTCGTCTTACCGCTTGTATTAGTCAGCACAGAATTTCCCATTGAACAGCATTGGATATTGTATGTTGTGGTCTTAATAACCTCTTTTATCACCATGATCCCTTTTATCATCATTGCAGAAAAATATCACTATCATAAACAGGTATTTGTCAGCGCAATCTTTGCATTAATATGCTCTTTAGTGGGATTAAACTATTTACATGACAATTTTATCGGGATTGTGGTGATGTTATTCTTGTTTTTTACCGCATTCAACTTACTAGAATCTAATTTACCTTCTCTCATCAGCAAAATGGTCCCGCCTGAAAGTAAAGGCACAGCAATGGGTGTCTATTCAAGTGCCCAATTTTTTGGTGCTTTTTTAGGGGGAGTTATTGGGGGCATCATACATCAATATTATAACGTTGAAACAGTGTTTGCATTTGCAGCGACGGTGACAATTATTTGGTTCATATTTGCCCTGTCCATGAAAAATCCACGTAAATCAACGCATTCAAGAGCGAATGAACAGTAAAATAGTCAATATTTATGAATTTTCATTAATCAGCTTACTCGGAGCACCTCATAATTTTGCTCAAAAATATTTTCAGCCCACAGAAATTTTATCTTTAGCGTATTGTCGTGCTTTGATTTCTAATCATGCAGATAATGACTATGTGACTGCAGAGGCGTTTGAACTCTTACGTTTTATTATCACCAAACGTCTTTCAGCGGGAAAATTAACAGTCATTGATGTTCAATCAGACGCATTATTGGCTTTAGCCCATAAATATCAAGCGACTTCGATTGCCCTCATATTTAATGAAGAATTGCCCTTACAAGGATTTGAACAAGTCACAATATTAAAGAATATTGAAACGCCTGTGATTAAAAGAGTCCCGCTTCGAAATAATTTAAAACAGAAACAAGGTCCTTTTGATATTATCGGTGATATCCATGGGTGTTTTGATGAACTTCGACAATTATTAGAGATATTAGGCTATACGCTCACACATCCACAGGGGCGACAGGTTATTTTTCTCGGAGATTTAGTCGATCGCGGTCCAAAAACGCCAGAAGTACTGCGTCTTGTCATGGATATGGTATCAGCAGGCAGTGCCTTATGTGTATTAGGCAATCATGATGTCAAATTGAAACGAAAATTACAGGGTAAAAATGTAAAATTAACACATGGTTTATCAGCCTCTATCCAACAATTAGAACATTATCCGCCTGAATTTCATCAAGAAATCATTGATTTTCTTGATAATTTAGTCAGTCATTATGTCTTGGATAATGGAAAATTAGTCGTTGCACATGCAGGTTTAAGTGAACATTTGCAAGGAGAAGTGTCGGGTAAAGCGCGTCATTTTGCCTTATATGGTCAAACAACGGGAGAAATAGATGCTGAAGGGTTTCCAGTGCGTTATCCTTGGGCAAACGATTATCAAGGAAAAGCCATGGTCGTTTATGGACATACACGTATCAAAGAACCTCAGTGGCTTAATAATACCCTTTGTATTGATACAGGGTGCGTATATGGGGGAAAATTAACCGCACTGCGTTATCCTGAAAAGATATTGGTCAGTAGTGAAGTATAATGTTATGTTTAATACCTTATTGCCATCTTAGGTTTAGACTTGAATCTCATTAAATCCACACCTGAACTTGAAATTATATCACTATGAGATTATCCTTCCATAA
>DAOVZS010000198.1 GCA_030635005.1 Thiomargarita sp.
CCCATTTAAATAACGAATATCGCCTAATAATGCGTTAGTTTGCTTAGAACGTTGCTCTTTTGGCGTGGCAAATCCTTCAAAAAACAGGATTTTTAAGAATTTTTGATAAAAATCATCTTGATGTTGTATGAGTTTTTTAGGCAAATAATCCATATCTCCCGCATCTAAAAATCCTTTTTTTTGCAGAAACCATATAAACATCAAACGGTTAATAATAATTGATGTATACCACCGTCGATCACGCTCATTATCAATTCCTTCAATGCGTTCTAAAAAAATGGCATGTTGCTTTTGAAAATCCAAATAAAACTTATTAGTGACTTTTTCAATATCAAGTGCATCATGAAGCTTGACAGACATCCGTGTTAGGGGCAAATCACCGTTTTCATTCAATTCACTTATTTCAGTGAATAATGCCGACAATTTACTGATAAATAATTCACCGCTTTGACCGCGGAAATATTCTTGTGTTCGTGTGCCCCAATATAAGACGCATTTCGTACGTTTATCCGTAAAAATTAAGATATTTTCAGGATAGATCTCGGTGAGTTCATGATGAATTTTTTTACGTGTTGAGGCTTCTGGTATATCATCGGTGATGATTTCAAATACAGTGAGGATGCTGAGTTCAGCAATAGGGCGAGCATTTTTAAAAGCGGCAAGGGTGGGATAATTCCACGCTAATTCATTGATAAATAAGCGTTCAAAATCAAAAGATTGGAGGGCGTGTTGGGTATTTTGGATGTTTAGTTTTTGCATGCCTATACCTTTATTCTGAAAATGTGATGTCTCACTCCTAGGATTATCGAGTTCTGGTAGGCAAGTGTGTGATAAATATATCCAGGGATAACACCCCCTGGATTTTAAGTCAATCTAATTCGTGTTCTTGTGTTTTCTTTTTAAACAAACCAAATTTGTGCCAAAAAGGCGTTTTTCTAACCGTATCTGATTGGTTACCAGGCGATCTGAGAAAAAGCGTTTCTGTGACATCACGTAAATGAATGAGATAATGCTCTTCTCCACCACTATCCATTTCTACCATATCCACACGTAAGAACAGTTTTGGCGTATTAGGCTGTTCTGAACGCACCAGATATCTGGAAGTTGAGTGTGTGTCGGAACTCAGCCAATTTGTCCAATCATCCGCAGGTTGGCATTTAAAAGCACTTTGAGCCAATTCTACAAATGTTTTCTTAATAGGTGCATCGGTATAAGTGGGCAAATTTAAGAAAAAACGACTGTGTGGATTGGCATAAACAATTTCACCTTTTTGATTGAGTATCAAAAAAGCCTCTGTAATTTTTTCAACAATCCATTCAAATTTCGCTTGTTCAGTGTGTAAACGGCGATAACGATTCAGTTTCGTAATCGTTTTTAAGCGTAATCGTAATTCCAAAGTATCAAATGGCTTAGACAAAAAATCATCAGCACCTGCTTTAATACCCGCTAAACGTGAATCCCGATCATTTAAAGCAGTAAGCATAATAATCGGCACTTCTGCTAATTTGGGATCTGCACGAAAACGTTGACAGACTTCAAATCCATCCATGCCCGGCATCATGACATCTAAAAGAATCACATCTGGTTTTAATGTGGCCGCTTTACGCAAAGCTTCGGGTCCATCTTCTGCAAATGCGAGGTGATAGCCTTGATTACTGAGCACGCCTTCTAAGCTTTCACGCATTGTGATTTGATCATCAACAATGAGAATTGTACTGGTTGTGGTCATGGCAATATTTTTTAAGATTTTTTAAAATAGCCCTGAAAGGGCGACATATATCAGCCTGGGGCAACGCCCTAGGTTGACATGAGATTATTTATGTCTTAATAAGTGCTTTATTATAGGCTGTAATAATATCTGTTCGTAATACAATCCCTATCAATTCTTTCGAACCCTCTTCTTTCACAACAGGTAAACGACTGATTTCACGAACACCAAGACGTTGTAAGGCTGTTCCCAAGGGTTCATAAGGATAAGCCACTAACAGATCAGTTGTGGCAATTTCAGCAACCGTTCGTCCAGAGAGCTTACCCATCATAGCGGTATCTAAATCTTTAATACTCACCACACCAGCTAATTTTCCAGTAGCATCCACTACAGGGAATCCATGACGATGACTTTGATCAAATTTTTCCATTAATTCGAAAAGAGGCAATGTTAACGGCACGGTTTCAACAATGGTCGTCATTGCGTCACCTACTGTCGTTTTTTCCATGATATCGGTGCCATGTTCGGGGGCTCCTCTTCTAATCCGTATCCCTTTACTGACTAATTTACGGGTATACATGGAAGTCGGTGTAATGCTTTGAGCGACTAATGTACTGATAACAGTTGCCAACATGATCGGCAAAATGAGGTAATAATTGTGGGTAATTTCAAATGCAACTACGATAGCTGTAAACGGTGCATGTGCTGCTCCGCCTAAGAATGCTGCCATGCCTGCTAGTGCATAAGCGCCGGGTTCTGCTGTTCCTGTGGGAAATAAATCATGAACGACAAGCCCAAAAGAACCGCCTAACATCGCGCCCATAAACAGTGCTGGTGTAAATGTTCCGCCTGTTCCCCCAGATCCTAAGGTTAAGCTGGTTGTAAATATTTTAAGTACAAATAAGGCAAAAATCAATTGTAAGGGTAACGAACCGTTTAACGCTTCTGTAATCGTTTCATAGCCTATTCCAAAAAGTCTCGGAAATTCTCCCCCGCCTACTTGAAATCCAGAACTGGTTTGTAATAAAATAAGTGCAACAATTCCTAATACTAAGCCTCCTAAAGCAGGTCTAATGTAATCAGAAACCGGTATTTTATTCCACCATTCCTCCATTTTGAATAACAATTTTGTAAAGGTTACCGCACTCAAAGCAGCTAATACACCTAATAATGCATATAAAAACAGCTCCCATACACTGACTAAGGTATATTGGGGTGTGACAAAACAGGATTCTTGATAAAATTGCGCAACGGTATCAGCTACCACTGCAGAAATGACAATAGCACTAAAATAGCTGGCTTCAACATGACCTAAAATCAGTTCTAAGGCAAATATCGTCCCTGTAATTGGGGCATGAAAGGTAGCCGCAATACCTGCACCCGCTCCACACGCCAGCAGTAAACGTATCCTATCTTCAGTCATGGTAAACAGTTGACCCACTGCTGATCCAATAGAAGATCCGATTTGTGCAATAGGGCCTTCTAATCCAACTGATCCCCCTGAACCAATACACAGTGCTGAGGAAATGGATTTCACAATGCCTACTTTTGCGGGAATACGACCGCCATGTATAGAGACGGCTTCTAATACTTCAGACACTCCATGCCCTTTAGCATCACGTGCAAATATAATGATAATGGGTGCAAAAATGAGTGCGCCTAAGGCGGGGGCAACGACGATATGAAAAATCCCTAAGCCTTCTAATAAGCCCCACAATTTTGTTTCAAAAAAGGCGTAATGTACTAAATGTACCAGCCCTTCGGTCAAAATAGCAGCAATGCCTGCCCCAATCCCAACGACTAATGCTAATATGGTGACAACGACTAAATTGGGTAGCGTTTTAAATTTTCGTAAAAGCCTTTTAATAAATGAACTTTCTTCTGATGAAGATAAGGTCATATGTTCACTCCTAAAGTGTTTGTTTGATGAATAAACCTTATATACTACTATAAATGGTAATAGTATATCAAAGATTCTTTAATATAATAATTGATGTGATGCCTATCAACCCTAGGGCGTTGCCCCAGGCTGATATATGTCGCCCTTTCAGGGATTATATCCACGAAAATTGCCTACATAGCTCGAATTTTACTGGCTTGTGTTTCTAATTGTTGCAAAGAAGCTGTTAGTTGAGTGACCCGTTCTTGTTCTTGTGCGACAATATCTGCAGGGGCACGTTTGGTAAAATTGGGATTGTCCAATTTAGTACGACATTTTGTGATTTCCTTTGTCAGCTTCTCTATTTCTTTAGTGAGTCGCTTTATTTCCGCCTCTTTGTCAATTAATCCAGCCATGGGGATTAAAATACGTAAATGTGCGACTAAGGCGATTGC
>DAOVZS010000097.1 GCA_030635005.1 Thiomargarita sp.
AGAAGGTCCTCCCATTAAATCCGTAGAAAAACACAGTAGTTTGCTTACCAAGAAACATCCTAAACGAAAATTGAAATAGTTGAACATTGCCACAACAAGACCGGGAATAATTGAATTAACAGTCACTGCCTCAGATGCTGAAGAAGGAGATAGCTTACGCCAAACAGTACGCGTTTATCCCCGACGTCCTTCGACAACAGTCGCGACTTCTGGGACTACCATTGCTGATACGGTAACAGAATCGATACATATTCCAAAGGATATTCATGAGGATGTCGGCAAAATCAGTGTGATTACCTCTCCCACAGTCATTGGGGGGATTGAACGTTCCTTTGAATATATGCGTGATTATCCTTATGCCTGTTGGGAACAAAAATTAAGTAAAGGCACAATGGCGTCACATTATCATCAATTACAAGCCTATATTTCTAAAGATTTCGAATGGGAAGACAGTGAGACTTTAGCTGATAAAACATTGGCATTAGCCACAGAATATCAAGCCCCTAATGGCGGAATGGCTTATTTTATTGCTGAAAATGAGCGGGTGAGTCCTTACTTAAGTGCGTATACAGCTTTAGCTTTTAATTGGTTACGTGCGAATGGGCATACCATTCCTGAATTAGTAGAAAAGAAATTACATGCTTATTTACTGATCTTGTTACGAAAAAATGTGATTCCGAGCTATTATAGTAAAGGGATGGCGTCATCTGTACGTGCTGTTGCCTTGGCTGCTTTAGCTAAACATGGGAAAATTACGATTGATGATATTCACCGTTATAAACTTCATTTATCTGAAATGGATTTATTTGGTTTATCACAGTTTTTAGCAGCGGCTTTAGAAATACCCGGTACTGAGGATATTCGTGTTGATGTGCTTTATATGATTATGTCTCATGCGGATCAAAGTGCAACGGATAGGATTGCTTTTGTAGAAAAATTAGATGATGGCTATCAACATTTATTATCGTCATCTTTGCGTACGCAGTGTTCTATTTTAAGTAGTTTAAATGGAAAAATTGAAGGTGTTCCTTTTAAATTAGTCCGTAATATTAGAAAAGCATTATCCAAAACTTGGTTAAATACGCAAGAAAATCTGTTTTGTATGAATGCGTTGATTGAATATGCACGTGTGTATGAAAAAGATCAGCCTGTCATGACAGTACGCAGTTGGTTGGATGCGGAGAAATTCGGTGAAACATCTTTTGAAGCCATCAGCAATCCCCCCGTTACTTTTTCTCACGCCTTGCCCGCACCTGATAGCAAAGCAACGATAAAATTAGAACGTGAAGGAACGGGACGTTTGTATTATACCGTCCGTATGAAATATGCTGAAAAAATAGAATCAGCCACGGCTATTAATGCAGGGATTGAAGTGAAACGTGAATATCATGTAGAACGTGACGATCAATGGATTTTACTGACAAGTCCAATGCATATTAAGCGCGGCGAATTGGTCAGAGTAGATTTATATCTCTCATTACCTGCTCCCCGTTATTTTGTGGTGGTTAATGATCCTGTACCTGGGGGCTTAGAACCTGTGAATCGTGATTTAGCCACGACTTCAAAAGTGGACGCTGATAAAGCATCAGGACAATATTCAGGGGGATCGCTCTGGTTTGGATTTGATGATTGGGAAGAATATGGTGAATCTTGGTGGAGTTTTTATCATCAGGAATTGCGTCATCATGCGGCAACTTTTTATGCTGATTACTTATCAGCCGGTCATTATCACTTATCGTATATTGCTCAAGCCATTGCACCGGGAGAATTCTCTGTCATGGCAACACATGCTGAAGAGATGTATGATCCTGAAGTCTTTGGTAAAGGGAAACCTGCAATCTTAAAGGTTAAATAAGCACACACACAGACGATTGGTTTGGCAGGTTTGGGGGGCAGTGCCTCAAAAACCTGCCATTTTTTCGTCTGTGTTTATTACAAGAACGCACTGCCAAAGGATTTTCATTAATATTGTAATTTTAGACAGAAAAACGAATCACGATTTTGCTCTCAATTCTTCTAATAAATCTAGAACATTTTTTTGTGGTAATTTGCCCGTTTCATTTCTAGGTAACTGAGTTACTATATACAAAGGTCTCGGTAAAAAAGCAGCTTCAATACTTTGTGATAAAGCATTTAAAATACTCTGTTTATCTAAAAGAGGAGCAACCACTAAAGCAATTAATCGTGTCACACCCTGATCAGCGTCTTTAGGCATGATAAAAATGCCGTCTTCCACGCCTTCAATCGCATTGAGTTGATAATTGAGATGAGCTAATGAAGCACGTTTTCCCGCAATCTTGATCATGTCAGCTTGTCGCCCTAATAATTCAAATGCACTGTCACTGTGTATTTTGATCACATCATTTAAGATGACAGGTTCTGAAAAATGATCGCTAGATACTGATACAATATTATCCTGTCTACTTATATGAATCCCTTCATAAAGTGACCATTGTTGTGTCTTTATAGTCCGTCGTTGTGCTAAAGCACCGCCTTCTGTACATCCATAAATTTCTAAAACGTGCGTGTGACATACCTTTTCGGATCGTACCGCCAACGTTGTAGATAAAACAGCAGTGGCAGAAATAATACACGCGATATCAGGCCATTTTAGCTCTGTTTTTACACAAGCCTTAAGATGGAGCGGTGTCGTGATTAAAATACGAGGTGTGGAGACACTTGCTAATGCGTCACAAATATCTGTGGGGAAAAAAGGGCGTCCGCTATAAACACATACCCCCGTAATTAAGGGTAAAAGGATAGACGTTTCTAATCCATACATGTGCTGTGGTGGCACAGTGGCAACTATAGTTGTCTTATCAGCAATCTTAAAATGTTTTTTTAACTTCCAAGCATTAGCAACTAAGGTACGCCAAAGTTTGATATGAGGGGTTGCATGACCTGTGCTGCCAGAAGTGAATACAATTGCTGCGATATGCTCAAGTGGAATCTTGGGTATTGCATGCGTATGAAGGTCTGATGTCACAACAAGATGTTGTTTGATAGCCTCATTTGTTAAAGAATAACTGTCTACATAATCATACGCAATACGTTCAACTTCTAAACGGGCAAGACTGGAGGGTAATAAATTTGTTTGCCCACGTACTATCACCGCAGTAAACGCCACTAAAAAAAAATAGCGTTCTTCACAAAGATTAATGGCATAAGATTTTGAGGGTAAAGTGGCAGCGATCAAGGCGACATGTCTAAAAAAAACGGTGCGTTGAATACAATGTCCTTGCCACCAAGCAATGGGTTGATGATCAGATAGAGGTAACATAATGACCGTTCCAAAGCATGACGGTATCATATAATTTAGGAATACAGGGAACGGTGGTATTAAATTCTCGCATAATCTTCTTGATATTGTGCACGTACTTTGTCTAAATCAAGCTGTGTATCAACAGAAATAGAATTGTGGGGGGTAATAAAGGTTAAAATACTTTTACCCGCTTGCAAAAAACGTAATTGTTCTAATTTCTCGGATTCTTCTAAAGGACTTTTAGGAAAAGAGTGGTAGGATTCCAGTAAATGCCGTCTATACCCATAAATACCCACATGTCCAAAAAAAGGCGTTGTTTGAGACCAATTTTCGGGTTTAATATCGCGCACATAGGGTAGCGGATGACGAGAAAAATAGAGTGCATAACCATCATGTCGTCTGATTATTTTGACAATATTAGGATTAAATATGTCATCATTTTCAATTAGATAAGCAGGGGTGACGATATCAGGAATAGGGTTATTTGTTTCAAAAATGTGAATCAATGTGTCTATAATCTTGGGTTCAATCAGGGGTTGATCTCCCTGAACGTTGACAATAATATCAGCCTCTAATTTATCTAAAATAGACACAATACGTTCTGTTCCAGACATGCAATTTGAATCAGTCATCCAAACTGTTCCGCCCCATTTTCGGACTGTTTGTGCGACTTCTTCAGAATCTGTCGCAATATGCACTTCGGCGACTTTTTTAGCCTGCAGACACCGCTGATAAACATGCCAAAGCATGGGATGTCCATTAATATCGGCAAGTACTTTATGAGGTAGTCGAGAAGAAGCGAGGCGGGCGGGAATAACAACAATAGTTTTTAAATGATTCATCTTATAAGAGTTTAAAAGGAGAACGACTAATATTAGGATCAAGATATTGATTCACGACACTCAATAAAAGTTGCGTTTCTGACTGTATTTTATCAAGATTACTCAGTAATTCATTATAGCCAAACTCAATAGATTGTTGTTTAACAATATCATTATAGGTGATGATAGCGTGAATTGAACTGACTAATGTATTGTTTAAATATTCTATTTGTTCCTGTTCTAAGAGAGATTCAGAAGCATCTGTTTCAAACACAATGTCTGTCATAGAATCAGGCTGACTTTTTTCCGGTTCATCATTGTTTTGGTGCTGTAAGTGTAATTGGGACTGAATTCTATTTCTCAATTGCGTATTATCAATAGGCATCATCAAATAATTTATCGTGCCAATATCAAACCCTGTATTTTGAAATTCCTCAAATTTCTCAGCTGCGATCATAAAAATAATAGGCGTATTGTGCGTTTTGGGACGTTCTTTTATAATTTTAGCCATCTCAAAACCATTGATATGGGACATTGCTATATTGATGAACATGAAATCTACTGAATGTTTTAAGAGAAGACTTAATGCCAGCAGGCTTGTATTTGCTTCAATAACTGTGATACCTTCAAAGTCTTCTTCAATAAAACTACGTAAATTACGTAGATTTTTATCATTATCATCAACAATAAGTATTGTAGTAGTGCTTGTCATTAACATTATTAATAATTCTCAATAGTGTATTTTTTGATTCATAGAGACTATCAAATAGCTTAATAGCCCCCCATTTTTACTTAATGTCCTCCAAGATTTAAACCCAATGTCACAGTGACCACTATTCTTCCTCAACGCCTACGTCAATAATCCTATCTAAGCCAACCAATTTTTCATTCTTTCGTAAACGAATCAAGCTAACACCTTGGGTATTACGACTAATAATAGAGACTCCAGTCACCGGTGTGCGTATTAATGTGCCATTATTACTAATTAACATAATGTCATCTTCTTCTTCAACTTGCACCGCACCCACAATGTCGCCATTACGTTCTGACGTTTTCATGGAAATCACACCTTTACATCCCCGAGACTTTGCGGGATAATCATCCACAGGTGTGCGTTTACCAAAACCATTAACGCTGGCAGTAAGCACAGGTCCTTCTGTCTGTATCACAATTAAAGAAATCACGCAATCTCCCTCTGCCAGTCTAATACCACGTACTCCTCGAGCGGTACGTCCTGTATTTCGTACTTTTTCTTCTTTAAAACGGGCAGCCTTGCCTTTTTTGCTAAATAAGATGATATCACGTTGTCCATCTGTAATATCTACGCCAATTAACTTATCATTTTCTGTTAAATTAATGGCAATAATGCCTGTAGCGCGAGGATTCGAAAATTTGGTTAATGCAGTCTTTTTGACAGTACCACTGGCTGTAGCCATAAAGATGAATTTGTTATCCGTAAATTCACGTACAGGTAATACCGCATTAACACGTTCTTTATCTTCAAGCTGCAATAAATTGACAATAGGACGTCCTCGTGAATGTCTGCTCGCTTGAGGTAATTGATGTACTTTTAACTGATACACTTTTCCAACATTGGTAAAACATAAAATGGTGTCATGTGTATTGGCTACAAAGAGTTTCTCAATGAAATCTTTTTCTTTCATTTTTGTAGCGATTTTTCCCTGTCCACCCCGTCTTTGTGCAGCATAGGTATCTAAAGCTTGTGATTTGATATAGCCTTCATGGGATAAGGTGACTAAGACATCTTCTTCTGGAATTAAATCTTCTATGCTAAAATTAACACCTCTTGAAACAAGCTGAGTGCGTCGGGCATCACCATATTCTTCAGAAACGGTTAATAATTCATTACGTATCACGGTCATTAAACGATCAGTATTATTAATAATGTCTAAAAAATCATTAATATGCACTAATAAGCTTTTAAATTCTTCTAAAATCTTATCTTGTTCTAAACCTGTTAAACGGTGTAAGCGTAAATCCAAAATTGCCTGTACTTGAACTTCTGATAAGTGATACGTATTTTTTTGTAACCCAAATTCAGGCGCGAGTCCATCAGGACGTGCAACCTCAGAACCTTGTAACATTTCTTTGATCACACCTGGCTTAACAACTTGTGTTGCCTTTGATAAAAGAGTGCGCGCTTCTTGTGGACTTTTGGCTGATTTAATCAGTAGAATCATCTTATCAATATTGCTTAAAGCAATCGCTAAGCCTTCTAAAACATGGGCTCTGTCTCTCGCTTTACGCAATTCAAATACGGTACGCCGTGTGACTACTTCACGCCGATGGCGAATAAATATTTGAAGTAATTCTAACAGCGACAATAAACGAGGCTGTCCATCTACTAACCCTACCATGTTAATGCTAAAAGTGGATTGCATTGGCGTATATTTAAAGAGATTATTTAAAACGACTTCTGCCACTTCTCCGCGTCGTAATTCCATAACCATACGAATACCGTCTTTATCAGACTCATCACGTAAGGCAGTAATCCCTTCAATTTTCTTTTCTTTGACTAAAAATGCAATTTTTTCGGTTAAACGTGCTTTATTAACTTGATAGGGTAATTCTGTGACAATAATTTTCTGTTTACCCTCTTTATCGCCCTCAATTTCAGTGCGTGCTCGGATATAAACCCGACCACGTCCTGTGCGATAAGACTCTACAAGACTGGTCACATCATAAATAATGCCCGCGGTGGGAAAATCTGGGGCGGGTATATATTGGATCAAATCTTCCACGCTTAAACTGGGATCATCGATTAAAGCAATACACGCATTAATCACTTCTCGCAAATTATGCGGCGGAATATTGGTCGCCATCCCCACTGCAATCCCACTGGAACCATTAATAAGTAAATTAGGAATACGTGTGGGAAAAACGGTAGGTTCTAATTCAGATTCATCATAGTTGGGAACAAAATCAACTGTTTCCTTATCAATATCGACGAGCATTTCATGGGTAATTTTTGCCATACGAATTTCTGTATAACGCATAGCAGCGGGGCTATCGGCATCTATTGAACCAAAATTCCCTTGTCCATCAACCAACATATAACGCAAAGAAAACGGTTGTGCCATGCGTACAATCGTGTCATATACAGAAGCATCACCGTGTGGATGAAAACGACCCAATGCATCCCCCACAATGCGAGCAGATTTCTTATAAGGTTTATTCCATACATTCCCAAGTTCATACATGGCATATAATGAACGTCTATGTACTGGTTTTAAACCATCGCGTGTATCAGGTAATGCTCTACCTACAATCACGCTCATAGCGTAATCGAGATAGGATTGTCTCATCTCATCTTCAATATTAACTTGTAATATTTCTTTGGCAAATTTAACCATTTAAATATCTATATCCTTAGCTTAGCAATAAACTCTGAGCAGCTTGCTGAAATTTAACACAATTATATCATATAAAGGGCTTATTGTGCTATCGTTTTTTGTTGCAAAGTGCTAATGATTTCAGTAGTAGAACACCCTTCTAAATAGTCTAAAGTCAAGACTTTTCCACCATTGGCAAAAATACAATCACTTCCCGCTATTTGATGAATATCATAATCACTGCCTTTGACTAAAATATCGGGTAAAATTTGACAAATTAAATCTTTAGGTGTTTCTGTCGAAAATGGAATGACCCAAGAGACACATTCTAATGCTTGTAATACTGCGATACGTTTTTCTAAAGTATTGATAGGACGCGTATTCCCTTTTAAACGTTGTATAGAAGCATCATCATTAATAGCCACTACTAAGCGATCTCCCAAGTGTCGTGCTTGTGTCAAATATTGAATATGTCCTGCATGTAAGATATCAAAACAA
>DAOVZS010000215.1 GCA_030635005.1 Thiomargarita sp.
CAGACACAAGGATTATCCTATTTTAATGATTTTCAAGCGAAATTTTTAAATGGTTTTCTGTATATTCTCGAATATTTCGATATATTAATAATAATTCATCAGTTAAGCTATGCGCCAAATGAAGTGATTGTACAAAATCCTCAATATCTTCAATATATTCAAGTACGAGTTTATTACGTAATGAACGCATGAGCATCCAATTTTCCGCTGAAGGCATTAAACCTTTGGCTTCTGCTTTATTATAAGTATCAATGGCATTACCTGGTTTTTCTCCTTCTAATAAGGCTAATTTAGGTAATAATTTATCTCCTAGTGTATCTTGCATACGATTAAAACGAGACACAAAAGACTCTAATACATCACTCCAATAATCATCAGTTGATAAACTGGAAACCCATTTTTTATCAATATCTGCATGTTCAAATAATCGTGTGCGTGTTGTATCTAGCCATACTGCTTCTTTTGAAACTATCGTTAATAGTGATAAAAAACGTTCAAGATGTTGGGGAAGATAATTTAAAGTCATAAAAGCACACCTGTTTCTTTAGCAATATCATAAATCCGTAAATGTTGATGTGAGGGATCTGTAATAGGCGTTTCTATTTCAAGATAAAGATCTCCGCCCCGCTTACTATCATCCACTCGAGATCCAAATAACCAGACTTCATAAATCTCAGTACCAGTATGACGTCTGTGCCGTTATTCTGAAGAGACAAGCTTGTGTGGTGTGATCTTATCACACATTATCCAACAATAGCACATGACTTGACCCTTACTCTCACCAAACACTTTTGTCTGAATTAGAATTTTCAGGATTAAGGATGGATAACCCCTCTCCTGAAATCCAGGAAAGCAAGAAATAGCCTTTATTCTCCAAAAATGTTCAGGAAAACCTGAGGTTCTCAAAGAGTCTGCTTAAATCTTTCTTCATCTTGTCTGACCCATTCTCGAAGGCTTTCTTCAGAAGATTCTTCAATTTGTGATTTATTAAAAACACTCCCAATGCAAATCTGACATTGTTTTTTTGACAGTATACCTTTTTTTAATGCTCCAAAAAATTGGTTACATTCTTTACTGTAGATGGCTTCTTTTAAGTTTTTAAAATCCGTAAATGAACCAAAAGTTGCTGTTCCTTCAAGATCTATACAACAAGCCCCTAACTTTAAATTCGCAAAAACCGCCAAAGAGGGACGTGCTGTAAAAGGACACGGAAAACTAAAAGTACGGGGAACAACCAACCAGTCTGGATCTCTATCAGGTAAAAGATTACTATAAGTCGTTATGGGTCTGGGACTTAAATAAACAGATTGTGATTGATTGTTGTGATCTTGCCATCGAAGGAGATGTAAAATATCTGTCACATCCTGATCAGCCATTTCAAAAGCGTCTTTAATATGTTGATCAGAGCTTTCATGAAAGGAAATTTCTTTTTTTGTCGCAAGTGGCTTTAATTTTTCCTCCCAAAATCTGACTGTTTTTTGGAAATCTTGCCATTGATTTGGAAAAGAATTGAGCACTTTTTGGGGAACGCCAAAAAACGTTTTATCGTTATTTATCAACAAGTAAAGTCGTATATTGCAAGCGGGTTTATGCTTTAGAAAAACCTTTAAAAAACAAAAAATTCTTTCTACTAAAATATCATAGTTACCTAACTTAAGACTACGCGTTGTAGCGTATGACGCTGCATTATGATTTTGTAAAGACACCGCTATACCATCTGGATAATGTTTTGTGAGCTTCTGAATTCTCTTATCAGATAAAGTCAAGCCATGCGTTGTCATGAAGAATGGACAAGACAATTTCTTATAACGAATATAATCTATCATGTCATACAGTTGCGGATGAAGAAGGGGTTCACCATAAGCATTCAGTTCTAAGTGTCCCACATGAAAATCTGTGCTCAGTTCATCAATGATGCGTTTAAAAATTTTTAAATCCATGAATTCACGTTTGGATTCTCGCATTGGATCAGGACAAAAAGTACATTTTTGATTACAATGCGACGTTACTTCGAGCCAAACGGTGTCAAGGTAAGGTTTTCCATCATTCTGAATAGGATAAGGTGTGGTCAACATAATAAGTCCTTTTAATAACTCATAGTTCATCTTGCTATATTAAGTATGATTCGCCAACACAGCAAAATCCTCAAGTGTCAAGGTTTCAGCACGTGCTTCTGGATTAATTCCCATGGATTCCATCTCTTTGGCTTGAAAAACTGTTTTTAAAGTATTACGTAACATTTTACGTCTCTGAGAAAAAGCAAGCGCTACAATCGTCCGAAAATTGTTTTGATTCAAGATTTCAACGGGTGGTGTGCGGTGAGGGATTAAGTGTACAATACTGGATTGAACTTTGGGAGGCGGTGTAAATGAATGAGGGCTGACATTAAATATTTTTTTAATCTCACAATAGTATTGCAACATCACCGACAAACGTCCATATTGAGAAGTTGATGGTAAGGCCACCATACGATCCACCACTTCTTTTTGTAACATAAACGTCATATCTTGAATGTGTTCCGCAAATAAGACTAAATGAAATAATAAAGGAGTTGAAATATTATAAGGCAAATTACCAATAATCCGTAATTGTTCTTCATGATTCACTAAAGACTTAAAATCAAAGGTCAAGGCATCTGCTTGATGCACATGAAATTGTTCAGTGGATCGTGTTTCAAAAAAAGCAATGAGATCACGATCTAATTCTATGATATCAAAAAGACAGTCATATTCAAGTAAAGGAAGTGTTAAAGCCCCTCTACCCGGACCAATTTCTACCAAATGTTGACCTGTTGTAGGGTCAAACGTGTTGATAATACGTTGAATAATATTTTTGTCATGCAGAAAATGTTGCCCAAAACGTTTTCTAGGTATGTGACCAGTATTCATAATATCTCGTTTCTAAAAGCATCTGCAATCCAGCGCAATTGAGGATTTTCTGTGACACCGCTTAATAATACCACATCAAAACGACAAGAATGTTGTTGTGTCCAGCGATGACGATATAAATAATAATGTGCAGTCATTAAAATACGTTTCTGCTTTCGGATATTAATGCTTTCCAAACTACCACCATAACGTTGCGTTTTTCGATAACGCACTTCTATGAATACTAAAATACCCTGATCCCACATGATTAAATCAATTTCTCCCTTTTTACTCCGAAAATTACGTTCGATCAGCTGTAATCCTTGTTCGCATAAATAGCGATGTGCTAAATCTTCCGCCCATTTTCCGCGAGAAACAGTCGACATGCTCGCATCCCTCCAAGGTTTTGAAATGTTAATGATTTGTGTAGTATCATAGCATGAATTGATACAAGCCCTAAAGGGGCGAAGGTACAAACACAGGCACAGTCATAGACACAATCAACCGTTTCTAAAGAGCATCTTTCCACATTTTGAATCCAGGGGCGATGCCCCTGGCTATATTATTAAGCCCCCTTGGGGCGAAGGCACAAACACAGACTATTGATTGTGTTTGTGGTTGCGGTTGCGACCTGGCAGGTTTTGGTGTGAATGTGCCTGTGACTCTAAAACCTGCAAGGTCTTGTTTTGACCTTGACTTTGACTG
>DAOVZS010000116.1 GCA_030635005.1 Thiomargarita sp.
AGGTTATGTCGTGTATCTGGTAAAATACCATAAGGTTGAACCATTAATATTTGGGGGAATTTATTGCTCCCTTTTGGAGATATTGTCACCATGTAAGCATGCTGAATGACTTTATCTGCATCATCACTGTTTACAGTCTGTTCAGGCGAATCATTGGCTGTTTTTATGTCTGCTTTAATATGATATTGAATAGGTTTTTCCGAGGCTACTCTTATTATTTGTATTGCAATTGTATAATATTTATTGATATAACGATAATTTATCCAAGAGCGTAATTCTGCTAATTGTTCAGGTTCTATAAAGACATTCAAATCTTCATGAGATTTAAATTCCTTTTCACGTCGTAGAATGAGAATGGCAGTGATGGTTTTCTCATCAAGTCCAGGCAACATCATTAAAGCTTCGCGGGTAGCGAGGTTAGGATTGATTGTAAATTTAGTCCCATATACAGTGAAGGCATTATTAATATCCATACCTTTAAAAACTTCTGCAAATCCTTTAATCAATAAGATTTCTTCTACTGTTTCTATAGGCGCATTACGGGGTTCATAAGGAGGGGTTAAAGATTCATAATAGTCTTTTTCTGCGCCATTAGCATGCTTTAAATCATCTTTATCAATCCAATCTTGCCACGCATCTTCTAAAGCATCTAATTGTTCAGGTTGATTACCGATGCGTTGTTCGAATAATTCTCGCCTACCTTTCTTAGATAACCGTAGAATATTTATTTTTCCGGCATGATTATAAATACGGACATTAACGGTTTCTGAAATAGGATACGCCAGTTTAAGTATGCGTCCATCAAAACGATACTTTTTATTTTTACGTTCACTCAAAGGAATTTCTTGCGATAAACTGGGGGGATCGGGCATTTTATTGATGAGTAATTCCATTTCTGCCGCATGTAAGGCCTGAAGGGTGTCATTCCAAGTCTGAACACCCATTTTATTATGTGATACGATTTTAGCTGATACACGTGTTTCTATCGCTAAAGTGGCTACGATTACGGTGATCAGCACAATAAACCATAATACGATAATTAAAATCGCACCCTTATTTTTTGTTTTTTTTAAGCTAAGCATAAGGCCAAAGCACGCTCCCAATCGGGTAAAGTGATACCCAATGTTTGGGTCAATTTTACATTAGATAATACAGAATAAGCGGGACGTTGTGCAGGTGTTGGATAATCGGCGGTGGTGATAGGTAAAATATGAGGTTGTTTTTCAGCATAAGCGATAATGGCTTTAGCAAATTCATACCAATTGGTTTGCCCAGCACAGGTTAAATGATAAATACCAGATAAGCCTTCAATATTATCTTGATATAAGGGGGAGTGCAGTTGTGCGAGTATTTGTGTTGTGGCTTGTGCAATCATTCGACTCCAAGTCGGTGCGCCAATTTGATCATTGACTACTTTGATTTCAGAACGTTCTTTGGCAAGACGTTGCATAGTGAGTAAAAAATTTTTACCCCGTAAACCATATACCCAAGCGGTGCGTAAAATTAAATATCGTCCCCCAACAGCTTGAATCGCTTGTTCACCAGCCAGTTTACTTTTTCCATATTCTCCCATTGGATTTACAATATCTTGTTCAGTATAGGGAGATGCGTGTTCACCTTGAAACACGTAATCTGTTGAATAATGTATTAATAATGTATTAAGGCGGTGACTTTCTTCAGCTAATATTCCAGGTGCAATCGCATTCACTGTATGTGCGAGCTGTGATTCCTTTTCCGCATTATCCACAGCTGTGTAAGCAGCTGCATTGAGAATAACATTAGGTTTAAGTTCACGAATAACATTGCGGATTGAATCTGGTTTTGTCAGATCAATACGATTTCTATTGGCAACATATATTTGACCCAGTGAAGAAAGGCATCGGTGTAATTCCCAACCCACTTGACCTGTAGCACCCATCAGTAAAATTATTTTATTGGACATAATATGATGTCAATGGTATGTAAGTGACGAGATAGCGTGCAAAAATTTTTTTGCACGCTATGATAAGTTTATTCTGAGTCTCTATTACTCTCTTGCAAAAATCTACGAAAAGCTGCACGTGATATAGCAAAAACTCTTGTGAATTCTATCACATTTTTCTTGCTGATCCCCCCATCTGAAAGCAAGTCACTTTCCAATATCGGATCGTTATCGCTATCCAAGTAGGCTCTTGTCAATCTTTTCGTTTTATTCCATTCGTTCATATCCTCATAAATCCATTTTCCACCGCTAACCCCATAAAAGAATTGCAAGTCACCACTTTTTGTATTATATAAAATTACTGTACTTCCTTCAATTTTCATCCGAATTTTTCCAGATTTTATAATACTGACGCCCATATACCCTTCTTCTTGCAAGATTTTAATAAGATCTTGATCAGAAAATTTATCCACGATGGGAGCATTGGATGTTTGAGATATCTCGTCAGCCATATCTATGAAGGACGTGCCTGACTCTGTACCTGCTGATACGCCATTAATAGTCAGTGCTAGGCACAAAGATATGAGTATATTTAATCTTTTCAACATGTTTGTTTTCCTTTAATTAAAATCAATTACCAACAACAGAGTCAATAATATCATTAAGTATTAGTGATAAGCAAATAGTTATATTAATACCAAATTATCGCGATGAATCAACTCGGATTCATCCACATAACCTAAAAGTTCTCTAATGGTATCACTAGAACGTCCTAAAATTTTGGACGTTTCTTTTGCATTGTAATTCACCAAACCTCGCGCAATCTCTTGTTCTTTCGAGTTGAGACAGACCACCATGTCTCCACGTGCAAAGTCTCCTTCTATACGTTGCACACCAATAGGCAAAAGACTTTTACCCGAATAGCGTAATACTTTCACAGCACCATCATCTAAATACAATTTACCGTGCATTTTTAAATGTGACGCTAACCATTGTTTACGTGCTGTTATGGGTACTTTATCTGGTAATAATACAGTACCAATGTGTTCTTCTGATGCAATTCGTATCAGCACATTGTCAACTTTTCCAGAGGCAATATGTGTTGTCGTCCCAGAACGTGCAGCAAGAGTAGCAGCTTTAAGCTTGGTCAACATGCCCCCACGTCCTAACTTTCCGCCTGTGTCTCCTGCCATTGCTTTTAAACGAGATTCACCTGCATATGCACGATGAATTAAGCATGCGCTGGGATCAATACGCGGATCACATTCGTATAATCCTTCTTGATCTGTGAGTATAATAAGGAGATCTGCTTCTATCAAATTCGCGACTAATCCTGCTAAGGTGTCATTATCTCCAAAACGAATTTCGTCTGTTGTCACTGTATCATTTTCATTAATAACAGGTACTACCTTTAAATTAAGTAAGGTACGTAAGGTGCTGCGTGCATTGAGGTAGCGTTGACGATTGGCTAAATCATCATGAGTCAATAAAATTTGTGCAGTATGCATCGCATGTTCTTGAAAAAAAGATTCATACGTTTGTATCATGCCCATTTGTCCAATGGCAGCAGCAGCTTGTAATTGATACAGTGCGGTGGGACGTTCTGTCCAATTTAAACGTGTCATGCCCGCTGCTACAGCACCAGAGGAGACTAATACTAATTCGATATCACGTTTTTGCAGGATAGCCATTTGTGCTACCCATTTTTTGATTGAAATCTTATCTAATCCTTGACCATTATTGGTTAATAATGCACTGCCTATTTTAATAACCCAGCGTTTTTTCATTATTTCACCACTAATTCTACGCGCCGATTCAGTGTTTTAATTTCAGCAGGTGTATAATATTCAGGATTTAAAAGTGCTAAGGGTTGTCTATCTCCTTGACTACTGGTCAGGATTCTCGCTTCAATCTTTGCTTTTCTAATTAAATAAACCTTTAACGCTTGGATATATCTTTTTGAAATACAGGCACATGCTTCCACTTCAGGGTTTTGATGTCCAATTAATGAGATTTCTGTGAAAGCATATTGTTTAAAATAAGCACCTAACTGTCGGGCAACCATTTTGCCTTTCTTACTAAGATGTACACTGCTGTGATTGTCATCAAAAGGTAAGGGGATAATGCGTTTTTTAGGGGTAAAATTACGCACCTTATCACGCATCATACCAGTCGCTTTACCTGCATAAGTGATCGTGGCATCTAAATTACCTGATAACACTTGTGTTTCTGACGCTAATTGAAAGATTTCTTTTATCTTGATAAGTGGGGGAGCTTGTGGCGTTTCTTTGATATCTGCTATTAAATCAAGTGCTTTATTATAAAATTTAGTGGCTTTTATCCAATCTTTTTTTTGTACAGCACAGGTTGCACGTACTAACTGTGTACGCCAGAGTGTCATTGGAATGTTTTGTAATAATTCTTCTGCTTGAGCACATTGTGTTTGTTGTATTAACGCTTCGGCTTGTGTGGTCATCAATACTGCCATACGACGTTTTAGTTGTTCTAAATAATCTGTTGAGCAGTTAGTTTGCGTTTCAATAAGCGTTAATAATCGTGCTAATCGCTCTATATTTTTATCTTGTACGGCTTGTTCTACCTCTAATTGATAACAGTTTGCAAAACTTAATAGGGGAAAAAGTAACAGAATACTTAAAGCAGTTTTTATAGGCATCATTTTTTGCGTCTATTGTAGTATAATTGATTTTTTTATAAAAAGGTAAACATACAAGATGTTACGTATTATTATCATGCTCTCATTATTAGCCATATTTCCAACTTCTGCTATGGCGCGTTCTTCTATCGAATGTACAGTTTTAAGCATTTATGATGGAGATACCATGACGTTACGGTGTGTAGGTCAGAAAGTAAAAGTACGTTTGTACTGTATTGACACTGCAGAAATGAAGCAAACACCTTGGGGAATACAAGCACGTGATTATTTACGTTCTATCACACCCAAAAAGGTATCCTTGGTTAAAATTGATACAGATCGGTATGGACGCATTGTAGGAGAAGTGTATAGTGATCAGCTTAATTTAAATTTAGCACTCATTAAAGCGAGTAAAGCCGCCGTTTATAACACTTATTGTAAAAAACCAGAATATAAAAAAGCGGAACGGCACGCTAAAAAGAGTCACAATGGAATATGGTCACAATCTGGTTTACATCAAACGCCTTGGATATGGCGGAGAAAACATTAAAATTTACGCTTAAGTGAATTATCTTATCAAATGTATCAGGAGTTTTCAATATGTATTGGTTACTTGCCCTCATGACGTGTAGTTTAGTAGGTATGATTGCAATGGGCATTTATTTAGAAATGCGTCCTTTTCATCAAGCACAAACGTGGTTTAAAAGCACGGTATCAGTCAATTTGTTGACTTTTGTTGTGGCACAAATTGTCTTATTATTATTAGGCATACAAGAAGTTATGGCAGAACCCACTGCCAGCACCGCAGTTCGTGAAATCTCGGTGGGTATGGGATTAGCTATGATAGGCGTGGGTATTCCCACTGCTTTTGCAACAATAGGGGCGGGTATTGCAGTGGGTCCAGTAGGTGCTGCGTCATTAGCGGTGATTGCTGAAAAACCTGAAGTATTCGGACGTACATTAGTCTATCTTGGTTTAGCAGAAGGGATTGCTATTTATGGGCTTGTGGTGAGTATTTTACTGTTAGGAAAATTGGGATGAGACTCATTTTTATGGGCAGTCAAGCGTTAGCAGAGGGATTTGCGTTATTGGGGTTTGAAATTTTTCAAAATGCGACTGTTGAGATTGTTGAAAATGAATTGGCAATTTTATTGAAAAGTAAAGAAAAGGCTTTAGTTTTTATTGAAGATACACTGACTCAAAAACACGCGGGGTCTTTTTTTTTACGGGCACGTACAGAATCGGATAGGATTATTATGACAGAAATTCCACCGCTCAGTACACCAGAAACGTATCGCCCTTCAGTAGAGGATTTGCTGGTGAGAGTATTAGGGACTTCTGCATTAGATAGCCCAACTTAATTGTTAAGCAAAATAAGATTAATGACAAAGAGGGGAACAACCTCCCCTTCCTTAATTTTCCTGTATCACTGGAGACACGATAATATATCCCGTTTTGATAGACATGCCATTTATTACAGTATTCGTAAAAATACTCGGATTATGATAATCTTCAAGAAGATCTTGAATTTCTTTAACAAAAGGTTCATTAACATCAAGCAAAACGACTTTAGAAACTTTGAGAAATTCTTTTTTATCTAATACCGCACGGATTTTTTTAAAGACGTATTTTAAGGATTGCATTTCTTCACCAGGTAACCAGTCTGCTGCTAATACAACATCCCAAATACCTTGAATATCTTCTCGTTCAAAAAGAGCAAATAATTTAAATTCACCCTGTTCTTGTGCAATTGAACGCTCTATGGGATAAAATTTTGTTAGAAAAGTGCTCATATAACTTTATAACCAGCAGGTGCGGGGCATACTCTAATCAATCAAACGCACGCAATATGTGCCATTATTCCCGCAAATCTCGTGTTATTCCCGTTTCTTGCCAATTAATAACTGATGTTACGCACTATATTTCTAAAAGAAATATTTCCACTTTTAAATCCAGGGGCGATGATCCACTGCCAGTACTTTATACAAGCCCTGAAAGGGCGACATATATCAGCC
>DAOVZS010000071.1 GCA_030635005.1 Thiomargarita sp.
AGGTTTGGATGTGTTGTTTTAACATTTTTTTTTAGTGTAAAAATGTTGTTAAATAATGTTTTCCTTGACAATTTTGTTCAGTTTAATTATTTTCTTGTTTTCCCATAATGATCACAGTGGAAAATCGAGCATGTATAGCCATCTACCAGTTCAAAGGGCCTATAAATTATTGGAAAAGATTAGTACTGACTGAAAAAGGAAGTCTGAATTTTCAGGATAAAAAACCAGGCACAAACAAAAAATAATAGCTTATGCCTTTATCCTAAAAATTCTTATTCAAACATGCGATGTGTTTTTTGATAAATCTTTATGAATCGCAGCAGCTGCGTCTTTGCCAGCACCTGCAGCTAAAATCACTGTTGCAGCGCCTGTCACCGCATCACCGCCTGCATATACATGTTTCATGGAAGTTTGAGGGATGTCTGTTTCAATCACTAAACATCCCTTTTTATTCTTTTTTAAGCCCGGTGTATTATTGACCAGTAACGGATTAGGGGCATTTCCAAGAGAAAGAACAATATTATCTAAAGGGATTATGAATTCTGAACCTGCAATTGCTTGGGGGCTAGCCCGTCCCGATTCATCGACTGCGCCTAAACGCATTCGCATACATTTGACACCGGTAACCCAACCTGCCTCATTACCGATGATTTCAATGGGATTGGTAAGCCAATGAAAAATAACACCTTCTTCAATAGCATGATGATATTCTTCGATACGTGCTGTCATTTCTTTTTCGCTACGCCGATAAATACTCAGCCCTTCTGTCGCACCGACACGAAGGGCAGAACGTATGGCATCCATAGCAGTATTGCCAGCGCCAATCACAGCTACACGTTGACCCACATATAAAGGGGTATCTGTCTCAGGAAATTTGTAAGATTGCATGAGATTAATGCGTGTCAAAAATTCATTGGCAGAATATACCCCATTCAGATTTTCACCGGGTATCCCTAAAAATCTAGGCAAACCCGCACCTGTCCCAATAAAAACGGCTGAATACCCGATGTCAAAAAGATGGTCAACTTGGATTGTTTTTCCGACTACCACGTTACACACAATGTCAACCCCAATATTTTTTAAGAGGTCAATTTCCCAATCAAGAATGTCATTAGGTAATCTAAATTCAGGAATGCCATATCGTAATACACCGCCGGGGGCATGTAATCCTTCATAAATAGTGACAGAATAGCCTAAACGTGCCAGTTCACCAGCACAGACTAAACCCGCAGGACCTGCACCAATCACCGCTACCCGCTGATCACGACTCGGTTTTTTAGGGGATTCTGTATGACCGTGCGTGCGTTCCCAATCTGCAACAAAACGTTCTAAATAACCAATACCAATGGGTTTAAATCGTTCTGCCATGTGACACACTTTTTCACATTGATCTTCTTGAGGGCACACACGCCCACAAACCGCTGGTAGGGGATTGGCAGAGCGTAAAATGTTAGCCGCTTTCTGTATATTTCCAGTAGCGATTTCATGAATAAATTCAGGAATGGGAATATGAACAGGACAGCCAGAAACACAAATAGGATCTTGACAACGTAAGCAGCGCTCTGATTCAAAGCGCGCTTGTGCCATCGCATATCCTTGATTCACTTCAATAAAATCTGTTGCACGCAATTTAGCATCACGTGCATGCATGGGGGTTTTTTTAACGCGCTTAGTGGGCATGTTTCCTCCCGTGACATTCGGCTGCTCGTTGTTCGTCCTTGACATACATCTTATTACGTTTCACTGCCTCATCAAAATCAACTTTAGCAGCATCAAATAAGGGACCATCCACACACGCAAATTTAATCTCATCCCCTACGGTGACACGACAACATCCACACATGCCTGTACCATCGATCATTAAAGGATCCATAGAAACTTGAGTAGGAATGCCAGCAGCGGTAGTCGCCACGGCACGCATCATGGGCATAGGACCAATGGCAATAATGTGTGTGGGGGTATCAGGACCGTCTATTATTTGCTGTAATCGTTGGGTGACAAATCCTTTGAATCCTATAGAACCATCATTGGTACATAAGGCTAAATGATCACAGACTTCTTGAAGTTCATCTCTTAGCAGTAATAAATTTTCATGGCGTGCGCCTAAAATAATGGTGGAGCGATCACCCCGTTCTTTGAGTTCACGCATTAAACACCATAACGCTGCTGACCCAAAACCACCGCCTACACCTACCACATGTCCACCTGATGGTATCTGGGCTGCTTGCCCTAGAGGACCTAAAACATCTCGGATGCTATCCCCTTCTTCATGTGCGCCCAGTAGTCTGCTGGTAACCCCCACTTCTTGAACTACGATAGTCACCGTACCCGCTGCTGCATCAAAATCGGCAATGGTTAAAGGAATACGTTCTCCCCCTTCTCGTACGCGTATAATGACAAATTGTCCCGGACGTGCTGCTTCAGCAATCATGGGTGCTTCAAAGCGAAACAGTTTGGTAATGGGGGTTAAGAGGCGTTTTTCTATAATTTTTGGCATATTCCTAAAGCTCCTCATGTTCATGCATGGCTTTCAGGCGTTTCCATCGTCTGTCCACTTCTGTTTCAAAGGATGTCAAAATATCTGCATTCTGCGTTTTAAGCAGCGGTTTTGTTTTGCCCATACGCTTAAGCCAACTTGCAATCGGAAGGCGTGTTCCCAAAACATCAGGATCATAAGTAAGTGTTGTTTTCCCGTTCTCAACTTCATATAAGGGAAAAAATGTGCAATCAAGTGCAGCTTGCATGACGGATTGGGCAACACTGTCGGGGGTTTGCCAATACAAGGGACAAAATGACATAATTTTGCCATAGACTAAGCCTTCACGTTTGGCATACCATTGTGCTTTAGCCACTTTACGCATCAAATCTTCTGAAAAACCTTCACTCGCTGTAAAGACATAAGGTAAATGACAGGCTGCAAAAATCTGAGCGGTGTCTTTAACATAAGGCGTGTATTGACTCATGGGCGTAGAATAAGAATCTTGCCCCCTACTTTCCATCTTGCCTTGATTATCATATTCCAGAATAATCATACGATGATTACGATGTGCTGCCCCAATAGCAGAACCCATACCCATATCCATGCCCCCATCTCCCGTAATCATGAGAAATGTGAAATCAGATAATTCAGGTAATTCACCCCGTTTCACTTTTTCATAATACATCTCTACCAATCCTGATAAGGTAGCAGCACCGTTTGGATGTTGATTGTGAATATAGGTGATTCTATGAGATGTTTTGGGATAATCAGTAGTCACCATGACACCACAACCACTTTGAAAAAGAACGACAAGATTGCCTTCTAAAATACTATAAATTTGATGGAGCATTGAAAAAATACCACACCCTGGACAAGCACCATGTCCAGGGGCGATGCGACTGGTCACATCAGCCATTGCCCATAACGGTTCAAGTTCTACCCTTAATTTTCCTGTATTTGGATTTTGGCTGACTGTCGCCATATTCCGAGAAACCGCTTTGGTTTCAATGAGGGGCATCCCTTTTGAAGCATGGTGACCTTTTTTTCGGGTACCATGATAATCAAATGCGAGGGCATCTTGACTGTTTTGAGCTAATTTAAAAAAGGCTTTTGCATCACGTTCCTGAAATTTTTTGCCATAAATACGACTTAAGACCACTGTATTATTCTCAGGATCTTGTTGTAACGCAGCCCGTATTTCAAGTGAGAGGTTACCGCCATCTGCTCCATAAACATCAGCCCGATCCCCAATAACACATACCTTAATATTTTTAAGTGCGTCTCTAAAAGCATCCGTAGGAAATGGGCGAATGAGATTTGGCGACAGCACGCCCACTTTTTGTCCTTGTTCACGTAATTGATCAACCACATCTTTAGCTGTTTCAGCAGCGGTGTTGAGCAGTACCACAGCATATTCAGCATCACTCATACAATAAGCATCCAAAATGGGATAAGCATGTCCTGTGAGTCGCGTTATTGTACTTAAAACCTCAGGAATTACTTTACGTGCTGCATCCATAGCCAACGCATGTTGTTTATGTATGTTAATCGTTTCGATGCCAAATGTGACGGGATTCAGCGGATCAAGGGCGGTGAAGGTGTGCGGGGGTTCTCCTAAAAATGATTGAATGAGCGGGTGATCATCTAAAATTTCAAGACGATGTTTTTGTTCACTGGTAAAATAGCCGTCATAACAGATGATAACGGGCAAACGGATATCAGCATGTTCTCCTATTTTCACCGCTGCTAGGTTGAGATCATAAACAGCTTGTGGATCTCTTGCAAGTAAAATAATCCATCCACTGTGAAAGGCTGCATACAAATTAGCATGATCTTCACGGCTAATCAGATTAAGTACCATAGCTTGTCGACTATGGGCTTGTAGTTGAAGTGTCTCCAGCATACCACTCATTGTAGTGATATTAAAAACACGTCCTCCTCCTAAAGAAGCCCCATAATTGATTGCAGCAGTCGCCTGATCACTCTCGCCAGCAATCATATTGAATTGAGGCGACTGTGTGGGAAAATATCCCAAAATATGATAATTGACCTCTTGGGCAGCACGTGCTGCTGCCTCAGTGCCATTGAGAAATTCGGTACGTTTGCTCATATTACATTCCTCTTCACTCCGAGTGTCTCTGCCATTCCTGGACTTTCTGCTTTTCGCCTTAAAGCACCGGTTGCACAACTTTCTACACAACGAAGACAGGCTTTACAATAGGTATAGTCTATCCCTTTTAAATAAATATGATTATTTTCTATAGGTGTCCAAACAAAACAAAAATCAGGACAAATCATGTCACATATGCCACAATGGACACATTTTTCAATATCAAGAATAGGAATCCATTGTGTCCGTACCCCACTCAGATTGTTGACAATGGTATTTCCTATCGCGGGTAACATACCCCCAATAAGGGAATTTTGATAGCCAGACATCGTGCGATGTCTTTGTATGGGGACATCTTCAGTTCTCGTCCCTATATTTGTGAGTATTTCAAATTCTGTTGCACCGCGTTGAAACGCTTTTTCATGAGGTGCGAGAGATTGAAACATCGCAGTATCCAAAAAAGGAAGGGTTGCAGTGAGTGTTCCTAAAAGAACAGCATCTACCGTTGTTTTTTCTTTAAGTGCAATGCCATGTGCATCAATTCTAATGAGTTTGACAGTCTTGGGGATCTGAGATAAAAGGCTAGGAATATCTGTTCCGTTGTAAATAAGGATGCCATCAGCTTTCAAACCAGCGATGGCGGCAGGATTCTTGAGTAAGGCGTTATGAAAAACGACAATAACATCAGGAGAGATAATAGGTGCTGTTGATCTGATGGGGATTTCTGAGAGGCGGATAAATGAACGCTGTTTCTCCCCTTTTCTGTGAATGCCATTGGATGAAAATTGAACCGCATTCAAATCTAAACGTAACACTGCAGTACTGGCTACCAGCTCTGCAACGGCATCAGCCTTTAAACCCACAATAGATTCAAACCTAATCCCGAAAGATTTTTGAGGATCAGGTAATATCGTATGCTCATTCATTCAATCTCCTTATTCTTTAATGTTAAAGATTGATAATTTTGTCCAAATAACCCGGTATCTCTAACATTTCTACAAAAATACCACACAAAATTATTGATCCTTTGTGACGCTGATTCGTGCCATCAGAAAATTCAAATTGATAGGTTCTTTGCACATTTAATCGTCCCCGAATATTACGCTTAACACGTATGCGTACTACTGCAATCGTATCATCTAATAATAAGAGATTTACCTGTCTACAAGCCCGTTTGCATACACGCAACGCCATTTCTTGACTGCGTTGTGTATCAAACCAAAACCAAGCTGTTATACCCAATATGAAAAGTAAAATAATAGAAGTGTTGATCATACAAACTTTTGATGTTTTCTTAGGAAATATTAGAATGCACTTGTCAAGTGTTGCTTGAATCGCTTTAAATCGTTGTCTATGTCAGCATTTTTTAGGACATCGTGGCAAGAAAATGTGGGTAGGGGTGTCATGTCAAAAAACTGATACGTTTTATGTAACCACATAAAGACGCCATCAACCCCCTTTCCCTCAAAAAATTGATTCGTATCTTCAAAAGCTTCAAGGGGAGCATTCCAGGTCGTGGAAATCATATATTTCTTACCCTGCATGAGTCCACCTGATCCATATTTCTTACTTAAATCTGAGCGTGTTCGTCCATCATCTGTACACAGTACGGTGCCAAGCCCTGCACTATACACTTCATCAATATATTTCTTAAAAATATAAGGTACACTCATCCAATACACAGGGGTTTGTATCAAAACAGCATCTGTCCATTTATATTTAGCGACTTCTTCAGCAATATCATAGCCTTGTTCTACTATCGTGGTTTTAACTTCATAACCCATACCACTAAGTACGTGCTGAGCAGTCTCAATCAAAGTGTGATTGAGTTTACCTTCAGCAAAGCCTTCATAACGCTGATGTGCGTTAATTAATAATACTTTTTTCATAAAAACCTCTTTTTTCATTAAAAAGTGATTGAAATTATAGACATCATATTGATAAAATGTCAACATGAAACAAATATATTATAAAATAAGAGGTGTGTATGTCTAAAAAAGATTTGATGACCTGTAAAACATTTAAAAACGGGGAAGAACTGATAAAATCATTAAAACTGAAACGGAAGTATTTTAAAAATTGTCAGTTTGAAGATGGCTTTAATTTAGAAAAAGCAGAACTTCAAGAAACCAATTTCAGCAAAGTGATCATGAAGAAAGCTAAATTTAGAAATGCAAAATTCAACAAAGCCATTTTAAATAGAGTAGATTTTAGTGACGCTGATCTAAGAGGGGCTAATCTTAGTGGCACTGATCTCCGAGATGCTAACCTTGAAAATGCCAACATGCAAGGGGCTAATCTGAAAGATGCCAATCTTGAAGGCGCTAATCTTCGAAACACAAATCTTCAAGAAGCCAATATCAGAGCTGCAAACCTTACAGACGTACATCTTGAAGCGGCACAAATGCAACACTCAAATCTGAGGAAAGCACTTCTCCATAAAGCTTACCTTCAAGAGGCACATCTTGAAGATTCACGTCTTCAAGAAGCCCATTTTGAAGAAGCGCATTTGCAAGGGGCATACCTGCAAGGGGCTAATCTTCAAGAAGCCCGTCTTGAGGAAGCCTATTTTCAGGGTGCTTTTCTTCAAAATGCACGTCTGGATGGGGCAGATATGGAGGGAATTAATCTTCAAGATGCCAATCTTCAAAATGCACGATTAATAGGGGCTGATATTAAAAATGCTGAACTTCATAGAATAAATCTTCAAAATGCTGATCTTCAAGGCGCACATCTTGAAGGTACAAATTTGGAAAAGGCACAACTTCAGTCTGCCAATCTTGAAGATACCCATTTTCAAGATGCGTTTCTTAATGAAGCTAATCTACAAAACGCTGATATGAGCAGAGCAAATTTTCATAGAGCAAATTTAAGAGGCGCAAAGCTTCAATATTCTAAACTCTCAGGTGCAAATTTAAGCAATGCAAATATTAGGGATGCCAATTTAACCCAAACAGATCTTCAACATGCTAATCTTGAAGATGCGAATCTTGAAAATGCCATTCTTACCCATGCCCATCTTCAACATGCTAAACTCATGGAAGCAAAACTGCAAGGGGCAAATCTTCAAGGTGTTGATCTTGAAGAAGCGGATCTCAGAGGGGCAGATCTGAGAGATGTCAACTTTGAGGGGGCTGATTTTTGGAAAGCAAAGTTAGAAGATGCCCAATTTAAGGGGGCTAATATTGAAAATACTAATATTGAGGACGCCTTGAAAGACAAGGCGTAAATATAAACAATAATAATGACACTATTCCCATTCAATGGTTGCCGGTGGTTTTCCAGAAATATCATAAGCCACGCGTGAAATGCCGGTGACTTCATTAATAATACGATTAGATAAGGTTTCTAACATATCATAAGGCAAACGTGCCCAACGTGCGGTCATGAAATCAACCGTTTCCACAGCACGTAAGACGACAACGTAATCATAATGTCGGGTATCTCCCATCACACCGACAGATTTAA
This sequence comes from Thiomargarita sp., assembly GCA_030635005.1. Taxonomy (GTDB): domain Bacteria; phylum Pseudomonadota; class Gammaproteobacteria; order Beggiatoales; family Beggiatoaceae; genus DAOVZS01. The sequence continues at coordinate 8,058 of DAOVZS010000071.1, forward strand.
CGGGTAAAAACACGGCAAAGGCTTGACTGACTTTGTCATACCATTTTTGCTTGCGTAATTCTTCAATAAATATCGCATCTGCTTGGCGTAAAATATCCGCATATTCTTTTTTGATATCTCCTAAAATACGAACGGCTAAACCGGGACCTGGAAAAGGATGCCGATACACCATGTCATCAGGTAATGCTAATGCGCTGCCAATTTTACGCACTTCATCTTTAAATAATTCTCGTAACGGTTCTATCAGTTTCAAATCCATTTTTTCAGGTAATCCACCAACATTGTGATGAGATTTAATAACATGAGCCTTGCCTGATTTTGCTCCAGCGGATTCTATCACGTCAGGATAAATTGTCCCTTGTGCGAGCCAAATAACATGCGTAATGTTTGCGGCTTCTTCTTCAAATATCTTAATAAATAAATTACCAATAATTTTACGTTTTTTCTCAGGATCAGTCTCTCCCTTTAAAGCTGTTAAAAAACGTGCCTCTGCATCCACACGAGTGACGTGTACGCCAAGATGTTGTACAAAGGTTTCCATGACTTGTTCAGATTCATGCAAACGTAATAATCCATTGTCGACAAAAACACAATGTAGCTGATCTCCGATAGCACGATGTAATAAGGCAGCGACGACTGAGGAATCGACGCCACCTGATAAGGCTAATAATACCTTATTATTACCTACCTTGGATTGAATCTGTTGAATACTATCCTCTATAATATTATCAGCTGTCCATAATGCATCACATCCACAAATATCTTGTACAAATCGTTGCAAAATTTTAGCACCTTGTACAGTGTGTGTGACTTCTGGGTGAAATTGTAGCCCATAAAAATGACGTTTTTCATCTGCAATGGCAGCAATAGGCGCATTATCGGTACTGGCAATATTTTGAAAACCAGATGGCAATGTGGTGACGTGATCACCGTGACTCATCCAAACATCTAATAAACCGTCTTGTTCTTCAATATTGCTGAGTAAGGAAGCGTCTCCTTGTGTACGTACCTGAGCATATCCATATTCACGTCGCTTTGAGCCCTCAACTTTTCCGCCAAGCTGCAAAGCCATAATGTGCATACCGTAACAAATCCCTAAAATAGGGATATCTAATGTAAAAATATATTCAGGGGCACGATAATTAAGCTCAGTCACAGATTCTGGGCTACCTGATAAAATAATTCCTTTAGGCTTAAAATCAAGAATAGTTTGTTTTTCAATAGTATAGCTATGAATTTCGCAAAAAATACCACATTCGCGTATACGACGTGCTATTAATTGTGTATATTGAGAGCCAAAATCAAGAATAAGAATACGATGGGCGTGGATATTGTGCATAGTTTAGTGTTAATTGGTTTGTAACGTAATCAGTGTTTTATCAGGGGTAACGGGGGTAACGGGAGAAACATCTTGAGGAAGACATCCCCCTAAAGGCCATTCCATACTCGTTTCATATGTATCCGTATAGAATAATGTGGGTATATAGTTTAGACATGCAAACACACCGATCAAG
>DAOVZS010000135.1 GCA_030635005.1 Thiomargarita sp.
GATGATGTCACATATCATGGGTATTATATACAAACTGATTATTTTTTAACAGGTGAATCTCGTGCTTATAAACAGGGTCATTTTACGGCTATTCAAGATATTAAGGGAGCATGGCAACTGCTTGCGCGTTTAAGTGTTTTGGATGCCTATGATAATAATATCGGTATTAAAGCAGAAAATATGACTTTAGGCATTAATTACTATGCGAATACATCAGTTCGTATTTCTGCCAATTATATTAGAACAGATATCAAAGGTTCTAAGGATGACGATGGTCAAGCACTTTCTTTCCGATTCCAATATATTTTTTAAAAAATTATGGTTAAAACAGGCTTAGGGCAAGACAGTCATCGTTTTGATTTTGAAGATAATACAAAAAAATTGAAATTGGGAGGGGTTATATTTGAGGATGCACCGCCTTTACAAGGTAACAGTGATGCTGATGTGGTCTTACATGCCTTATGTAATGCCATTTCTGGGGTAACAGGTGTCAACATTCTTGGAGAGATCAGTGATATGTTATGTTTCAAACAAGGTATCACCGATAGTCGGGTGTATGTGCAAGAAGCATTGAAATTTTTGAAAGAATGGCATATCACACATGTATCATGTAGTATTGAGTGTGCAAAGCCAAAAATAACGCCAAAAATTCCTGAGATGAAAAACAGTCTGAGTACACTATTAGGACTCAACACCACAGACATCGGCATTACTGCTACTACTGGTGAAGGATTAACCGCCTTTGGACGGGGTGAAGGAATACAAGTCTTGTGTCTTGTGACTGTTATTCAAACACCAACATTGTCGCCGTTTGATTAATATGTCCGATATACGCTTCTCCATAAGTGCTAAACCCAACTGTTGGAATATCAGCAAATATCTGACCATATTCTTGCATTAATCCTTTTTGTTCTAATTCTAAGGTTCTTAAAATGCAATGAAAGTTGATAATGGCAGAAATGGAACCCATTTCTTTTTCTTTATCTTTAATAGCCTGTTTGGTATCTGCAATAATATCAGTGGCTTCAAGTAAAGCTAATTCTGCGCCTTCTAAAACATTACAATAGAAGATCACATGCTCATCTTTTATTTGCATTGGACTGCGAACATAAGGTTCATCATCGATCATCAAACCAATGGGATTATGCATAAAATGATTGGAAGCTTCTTCTAAAGAAGTGCCAATCGCTTCTGCATAAGCCTTAGCAGCTGGTTTATGATTGAATTCTAGTACCGTTCTGTTTTCTTCATTAACTTTAGTGGCGACTAATTTTTGAGACAGTTGGCAAAAACTCTGTGTTTTGATTAAACCGAAATTAATGGAGGGCTTTAATAACACTAATATAGCAGCATTTTGATATGCATTTCCATTGGCATATACATAGGTTTTTTCAAATTTTAAATCATCACCGGCTGAACCCCCAACAAATCTAACATCTGTTAAATCACCCATTCGATCCAAGATTCTTTCTTCAGCACCACTGAGTCCATCAAAAAGCACCATTCCTACATATTTATCTACATCCAATGCTTGCATTGAATGACCAAAATATTTTTCAAAAGCTGTATACGCTATTTCAACGCCTTCCACACCTTTATCTGTAAGATTTTCAATCACTTCTACCTTCACATCACCAATAATATTTGAGTTAAAGGCCATAGCAACTACCGAATTTTTTAACATCTTACCCGAAATTATTTCACCTGCTGTTGTGCTACCAAAAACAGATGCAGTGGTAAACATGTTTTGCATTTGTGTTGCGATGTTCTGAGGATCAAATTTAGAGGAAGCAAAAAAAATGACCATTTTTGCGTCAAAATCTCCCATTTGTTGCTTAATGTCTTTTACAACATTTTCAATATTATCTTGTGTACTATAAGCGGTGATAATATTCATTAATATCCTCCTGAATGGCGATTGACATTAACACCAAAATCGCGTCCTATTTTTTCTACACGTTTAATAATAAGCGGATTATCATCAGATTGCGAGGTAAAAACATCTGGATTAATACCTTTTAAAATGAGTTTTACCTTTATTGTATTTGCAATAATACTACTTCCTCTTGATCTTTGCTGAATGATTGTATCAATCATTTTTTTGATTTTTCCAGGCATAGGTGATTTATTTTACAATTTATGTAAATTAACTAATTATTTTTTAATAAGGAGGGAGTATACGACGAAAACCATGCAGTAAAACGATAATCAGAAAAATAAAATTACGTAATACTAGCGTAATCACAGAAAAACCCAAGGGGGTAGGCTTAATATTATCACCAGACAAGTCGTGTCCCAGTTTTTCCATCCATTTGATACTTCTTGGAAATTCCAATAAATTATCTAGCCAAGGCTTGGGAATGCCTTGTTTTCCTACTCTAGCACCAATAATACCCCCTACAATTGCTGCGGTAGTATCCGTATCGCCCCCACAACGTATGATATCCAGAATAGCAGTTTGATAATCTTCTTGATTTCTTAACCAAACATGAATCACCATAGGTATCGTGTGATACATATAGCCACTCACCCCTTTATGAAAACCTAATGATTTTGCAAAAGAAAAGGAAGTGTGTTCAACATTATCAACTGCTTTTTTAATGAGTAATAGAAATTCTTCGGCAGGTTCGTCTGTTAATAAGGTGGAAAGTTGAACAAAATAGTCTTGAGGAGAGATGTGATGTTTGATACTGGCTGCTAAAGCGACTGCTAAAGCCCCAAATTTTGCTTTGGGATCAGTATGTGTCATAATCGTTTCTGCTGTCACAAAATCTTTTAATTGTGCTAAATCATGTCCATAGTATACCCCAATAATAGCACTTCTCATGGCAGGTCCATTTCCCGCAGAAAAAACACCACTGTGATCAGGTGAAAAACCTAAGCATAATTTTAAAAGTGCTCTTAAAGTCGCAAAACCAACACCTGCTGGTAAACCTAACAACCAAAATCTCAAATTCCAAGCAAAATGGGTTTTAAAAGTCTTTACATCACCTGAAGATGCGAGGAGAGATTGTGCCACTAAACAAGTATGCTCGGTATCATCAGACACCATACCCTTTCCAAAAATAAAATGATATTTATTAATATCAGGATACAGTTTAATCAATCGTTGGGGCGACAAACCTTCATAACTTAAGCCTAAGGCATCGCCAATGGCTGTACCAAGCAAACAGCCAATAAAAGCATCTTCTTGATTCATAAACGTTTTGAAAATTTTCGGGAATGGAAAATAATTATTCCCGAAATGTTACCTATTAAGAATTAACAGCTTTCATGCTTAAACGAAGTCGTCCTTGTTTATCTATTTCTAATAATTTTACTTTGACCGTTTCACCTTCTTTTAACTTATCGCTTACTTTTTCAACACGTTCATTTGAAATTTGGGAAATATGAACTAAACCGTCTTTACCCGGCATAATGGTCACAAAAGCTCCAAAATCCATCAACTTAACCACTTTACCTTCATAAATAGTACCCACTTCAACATCTGCAGTAATCGCTTCAATCTGACGACGTGCTTCTTCACCTGCCATTAAATCAACAGAAGCCACTTTTACGACACCTGTTTCGCTAATGTCTACTGTTGTCCCTGTTTCTTCAGTAATGGCACGAATGGTTGAGCCACCTTTACCAATAACTTCGCGAATCTTTTCGGGTTTTATTTGAAAAGTCAGAATGCGGGGAGCATGTTTTGACATTTCCTGACGGGGTTCAGCAAGCACCTTTTGCATGATATTTAAAATATGTAAACGCCCTGTTTTCGCTTGAGCGAGGGCAGCTTCCATAATTTCACGCGTAATCCCATCAATCTTGATATCCATTTGTAAAGCCGTCACACCTTCTGTTGTGCCTGCGACTTTGAAATCCATATCACCCAGATGATCTTCATCACCCATAATGTCAGATAATACAACAAATTGGTCATCTTCTTTAATCAGTCCCATAGCAATACCAGCTACAGCTGCTTTAATAGGAACAGCTGCATCCATTAACGCTAAACTTGACCCACAAACACTGGCCATTGAACTTGAACCATTAGACTCTGTAATTTCAGAAACAATACGTACCGAGTAAGGAAAAACTTCTTCGGTAGGCATGACAGCTTGTACACCCCTACGTGCCAAACGTCCATGTCCAATTTCACGACGTTTAGGTGTGCCTACGCGTCCTGTTTCTCCCACACAATAAGGGGGAAAATTATAATGCAACATGAAACTTTCTCTATACTCACCTTCTAAAGCATCAATAAGTTGGGAATCACGTTCTGTTCCTAAAGTAGCGACAACAATAGCTTGTGTTTCTCCCCGAGTAAATAAGGCTGAACCATGAACACGGGGTAAAACACCGGTGCGAATAGAAATTGGACGTACAGTACGCGTATCACGTCCATCAATACGTCTTTTATATGTGAGAATATCTCCCCGTACAATGTCTCTTTCAAGTTTTTCTATAATGCCGCGAATCTTATTCGAAGTCCATTCTTCTGATTCTAAGTTTGCAAGAATATCTTGTCGCACAGCATTGATTTTATCACGCCGAGCAAGCTTATCTTTTTCCTGATACGCTTGTCGTAATCCTTCAGAACCCAATGTGACAACTTGTTCAATTAATTTCTCATCTATTGGTTTTGGTTGCCAATCCCAAGTAGGTTTTCCGACAGTGGCTGCAAACTCTTCAATCGCATTAATAACGATTTGCATTTCTTGATGTCCAAATAATACCGCCCCTAACATGATTTCTTCACTTAATTCAGAGGCTTCTGACTCCACCATGAGCACTGCTGTTTTTGTCCCTGCAACCACAAGATCCAGTTCTAAAGCAACATCATCCATTTGTGTCAAAGTGGGATTCAGAACATATTTACCATTCAGATAACCGACTCGTGCTGCGCCCAAACATCCATTAAAAGGCAAACCAGAAATAGCGACTGCTGCTGCTGCTCCAATTAAAGCGGGCACATCTGGATCAACATCTGGATCTAGAGACATTACGGTCGCAATAACTTGTACTTCATGATTAAAGCCATCAGGAAACAGTGGGCGTAAGGGGCGATCAATTAAACGTGATGTCAATATCTCCTTTTCTGAAGGACGACCTTCACGTTTAAAAAAACTACCTGGAATTTTACCCGCAGCATACGTGCGTTCCTGATAATCCACTGTTAATGGGAAAAAATCTTTATTTGGATCGCCCTCTCTTCTACCTACGATGGTGACTAACACCATCGTATCCCCCATGCTGACCATCACAGCACCGTCAGCTTGACGGGCAATTTCACCCGTTTCAAGGGAGAGGCTGTGTTGACCGTATTGAAATGTTTTTTTATGAGCGGTCATATTCAGTTTTAATTATCAGTTATCAACGTCTTAGGCCTAAAGTGGCAATCAAATTTTGATAGCGTCCGAGATCTTTACTTTTAAGATAATCTAATAAACGACGTCGTTGGTTGACCATAGTAATTAAGCCACGACGTGAATGATTGTCTTTTTTGTGTGTCTTAAAATGTCCTGATAAACTGGCGATATTGGCAGTCAATAAGGCGACTTGTATTTCAGAAGAGCCTGTGTCAGTTGGGGAACGTTGATGTTCTTTAATCAGTTGGGCTTTAGTATCGCTGCTCAACATATAAGTTAATACTCCTGAATAAAAATGAATCAATAATAACAAATATTGAAATAAAAAAAAATTTCAATACGGTCAAC
>DAOVZS010000096.1 GCA_030635005.1 Thiomargarita sp.
TCTAATGCAATCTTACCAGGCCATTCTTTCCATTGTGTTCCGGGATTCAATTTTTTACCATTTAAGGCAATATCCCAAGAAATATAGGGTAACCATTGAACATGTCCTTTTAAATTCAGTGCCCCTTGTAAAATATCACCTTTTAAACTGTCTAGTGTAAATTCACTGGGAGTTCCTTGTCCTTTGGCAATCCAGCGACCTTTAGGAATATCTTGACCTGTAATCTGAGTGTTTAAATCCAACTCATAAGCTTTGGGCGTCCCTTTGACATTGAGGGTCCCTTTTTGACTGTTGACTAAAGCGATTTTTCCCACTAAAGGCCATTGTACGCCTTGCCATTTAAGCGTTGTATCAAAGTATTGCTCACTTAAATCACCGTGTAAAGATAATTTGGCATCCGTTTGAGGAATACGCACTTCTAATTTTTTAATCTTAATTTTTTGACCATCCAGTTGGGCAACTAACTGGCTTTTGATATTTAAGTGCTTTGGCCAATCTTTCCATAATTCTTGTAGGCTAATTTTCGAACTGTTAAGTGTGAGTGTTCCCTTTAATTTTGGCTGCCAACTCACGTTTCCTGTCGCATTAATAACGCCTTTTAGAATGTGGGTTTTAAGCGATGTTAAAGTAAATTGTTTTAAATCGCCCTGTCCTTTCAAAGCTATGGTACTTTTGGGAATATCGGTACCTGCTATTTTTGTTTTTAAAGACATGTGATAATTTTGGGGCGTACCTGATAGCTTAAGTTGACCATTTTTGCTTTTGACCAGTGCTTTTTTACCCATTAATGGCCATTGTACGCCTTTCCAAGACAAGGTTGTTTTAAAACGTGTCTTTTCTCCTGCTAATGTCCCGTCTGCTTGAAGTGATACAGACGTTTTTGTAGGGGGTAAGCTGATTTTTAACTGTTTGATATGAATATCATTGCCATCCAGTGTCGCCTGTAATTGACTGTTGATTTTTAAATGTTGGGGCCAATCTTTCCATAATTCTTGAAGATTGATCTGACTACTCTTTAGATTGATGACGCCGACCAGTTTGGGATGCCAACTCATTTTTCCTGTGGCATTAACCACGCCTTTTAGAAGTTTGGTTTTAAGCGATTTTAAAGTAAATTGTTGCAAATCGCCATTTCCTTTCAAGACTATGGTGCTTTTGGGAATATCAGCACCTGCGATGCGGGTGTTTAAAGAAATCTGATAATTTTGTGCTGTGCCCGATAAATCCAATGTCCCTTTTTTACTGTGTACTAAAGGCTTTTTGTCCACTAATGGCCATTGTACGCCTTTCCAAGTGACTGTTGTTTTAAAACGCGTCTGTTCTCCTGCTAAAGTCGCTTGTGCTTGAAGAGATAAGGCTGTTTTTGTACGAGGTAAGTTGATTTTAAACTGCTTAATCCGAACATCATTACCATCCAGTGTGGCTTGTAATTGCGTATTCAGTTTTAACTGTTTAGGCCAATCTTGCCATAATTCTTGTAAAACAAGATTAGACGTTGATAAATCTAATTGGGCGACTACTGTAGGTGTCCAACTCACGTGTCCTGTGGCGTTAATGTGTCCTTTTAAGATTTTGGCATTAAGTTTTGTAAGGGTCATTTCTTGTTGATTACCCTGGGCAGCAATATTCCAATCTCCTGTCGGGACATCTGTGCCACTGATTTTTGTGTGCACGCCTATTTGGTAATTATCTAAAGTGCCTAAAAAAGTTACTTGACCATTTTGACTGTTAATAAGATGATTTTTAGCATGTAAAGGCCAATGCAGTGTTTTCCATGAGACGTCTGCTTCTATTTTCAATGTCCCAAGCACATCAAATACAGCGGTGTTTAATGTGACTGCTAAGGGAGCGTCAAGCGTATGATTTAATACAAGTTTTTGTGTATCACCGTGTAATTTTCCGTGACCTGCTGCGATAAAATCAGGTAAGGGGACAGACCAATCAAGGTCAAGATTGATGTTATGAGGTGTTATCAATCCAATATCCCCTGCTAATTTAGCATTAAATAAGGGAGATTTTATTTGCAAGTGCTGTATAGACAACAATGATGATGTGGAAGTTTGTAACGCAATGCTGTCAATAATAAAAGGTTCAGCGCCCGCCGTGTTTATCGTAATATTATTAATACGGACATCATCAATGCTGATCTGTATCGGCAGCTGTATGTCTGGAATACTTAATGGCGTTTCTTCTTTAGGGGGAGGTACTTCTTCACTTTCTGGTAAATCGAGTGTAATTCCATCAATATGCAGTTGTGTCACATGTAGTTTCTTGTCCCATAACGCATCACTATCCCAATGGAAAGTAAAAGTATTGACTTGAACGTGTGTTTTTTCATACTGATAAGAAAATCCAGTCAAACTGATTTCATCCAATAAGGTGCCTTGTAGCGTTTCAATTTTCAATGTACCCGGTGAAAATTGTTGTGCTCTGGCGACTATAAAATGTAATCCAGATTCTGTGCTTATCAGCCAAGCCAGCCCTGCGGTAATGGTGAGTAATAGCAATAATATGGATAATAATGAATATTTTAACCAACGCTTCATAAAATAACTGCTCTTTTCTGTAATAGGAGGGTGTGTGGTATCATAACATACACTGATTCAGACAAGAATGTACCTCATGGAGTATGTATGACAAGAAATAACACCGATAAAATAATATTCACTTTGTTACTGGTAATGCAATTGTTTACCATAAAAGCAATCGCTTATGAGTATTCATGGTTAAACCAACATAATGATGTTGACACAATGAACCAGAGAATACCTGCACCGACAGGGTTCGATAGAATTACAGTCTCTCAAGACAGTTTTGCAGATTGGTTGCGTCATTTACCTTTAAAACAAGGTAAACCACCCGTTTATCTTTACGATGGACGTAAAAAGTACAATCAATCAGCTCATTATGCCATTATTGATATTGATATCGGAACACAGGATTTACAACAATGTGCTGATGCCGTGATACGTCTGAAGGCAGAATATCTTTATTCACAGCATCGTTATAAGGCGATCCATTTCAATTTTACCAGCGGTGATAACGCCTCATATCAACAATGGATACAAGGCTATCGTCCTTTAGTCAGGGGTAACAGCGTAAGATGGCGTAAAACACACCGATATAACACATCTTACCCCACTTTTAAGAAATATTTGAATACTGTTTTTATGTATGCAGGTACTTATTCCCTCAATCGAGAACTCCAATCTGTAACAAATATCAATGATATGCAGATTGGCGATGTTTTTATTAAAGGCGGATTTCCAGGACATGCTATCATTGTCATTGATATGGCTCTGAATCAAACCACTGGTAAAAAAATATTTTTATTAGCACAAAGCTATATGCCCGCACAGAATATCCATATTTTGAAGAATCCATCCAATCAAAATTTATCGCCTTGGTATGAACTGGATTTTGGAACAACACTTGATACACCAGAATGGATGTTTAAGGTTCAGCAATTGAAAAGATTTTAAAATATATCTTTTTTAATCAATGATTAAAGCAGCAGCTACGCCCCGTCCTTCTGCCATGAGAATGGTATACGTTCGACACGCAGCTGCTGTATCCATAACTTCCACCCCAATACCCTTATTAATCAAAGGTGCTAATAATTCTGGTGCTGGGAAACGAATGTTTTGTCCCGTTCCCAATAACACGACGCCTGGATTTAAGGCGAGTAGTGTTTGAAAATGGGCTACTTCTAAATGGTCAAAATCATCAACTGCCCAAGATGTTAAAGACTCTGGCATAATAATCATACTTTGTGTATAGACTTTGTCATTAATCGTCACGCTATGTGATTCTATGCGTTGTATATGATAAGTGGCTTCGCTAGTATCAAGATTTATATTCAAAAAAAACTCCCATGATATATATCAAATTGCTATTTAAATAAAAAAATTATCATGCAAACTTAAAACTTGCTATTTATCCTAAATCCCATTATAATGACATTTGATTTTGAATGTTGTGTGTCATAACATCAACATCTCCTTGCTTTATGATATCACATAAGGCTGTTGCAATCCGTAAGGAGTTCTATGAAACATTATGAAATAGTTTTTATTGTTCACCCAGATCAGAGTGAGCAAGTGCCTGCTATGATTGAGCGTTATCGCACAATTATAGAAGGTAAAGAGGGAAAAATACATCGTCTTGAAGATTGGGGACGTCGTCAATTAGCTTATCCTATTAATAAAATACATAAAGCACATTATGTTCTTATTAATATTGAATGCAATATAGACGTGATTGATGAATTGGCTGAAGTGTTTCGTTTTAACGATGCTGTCATTCGTCATCTTATTTTGGGACAGAAAAAAGCCATCACTGAGCTTTCACCACAATTGAAAGTGAAAGATGAAAAAGAGTCCTCACAAGATAAGCAAGATGAGAACAGAGACCATGTGACAGAGCGGTTTGTTCCTGAACAACACATCGAAGCAGAACCCGCTAAAGAAGAACAAGTAGAAGAAAAACAAGAAGAGATACAAGAAGAAAAGCAAGAAGAAAAGCAAGAAGAGAAGCAAGAAGAAAAACAAGAAGAAAAACCTGAGAAACCAGAGGAACAATCATGAGAAAGATGCAACCTAGACATTCTATGTCACGTTATTTTCGGCGTAAAAAATATTGTCGGTTTACTGCAGAAGGGATTACAGAAATCGATTATAAAGATATTACGCTGCTTAAAGGTTATGTCAGCGAAACAGGAAAAATTGTACCCAGCCGTATTACAGGGACAAAATCTAAGTATCAACGGCAGTTGACTACTGCAATTAAACGCGCACGTTTTTTGGCTTTATTGCCTTACTCCGATGCTCACGAGAATTAGACAGAGGTTATTATAAATGGAAGTCGTTCTTCTCGAGAAAATAAAACATTTGGGTCACATTGGTGATCAGGTTGTAGTCAAAAATGGTTATGCTCGTAATTATTTGATTCCGAAAGGAAAAGCATCACCAGCCACTAGGGCTAATTTGATTGATTTTGAAAAACGTCGTTCAGAGTTTGAACAAGCACAAGTTGATGTCTTGTCTCTTGCTAAAAAACGTGCCGAGGAACTACAAGAAATTATTGTAGAAATCGCAGGTAAAGTAGGTTTTGAAGGTAAATTATTTGGTTCTGTGACAGCATCTGATATTGCACATGCAATTACAGATGGTGGTATTAAAATGTCTAAAAAAGAAATCCGTTTACCTGATGGACCTATACGACAAACGGGTGAATACGAAATCGCTGTTCATTTACATGCAGAAGTGGATGGTTTTGTGACTGTTCAAGTTGTTGCCGAAGAATCATAGAGTCCTCTTCTTTCTCTCTCAATTGAGAGAGAATTTTCTATTCTGTCCACAGAGCTGCTTTTATGCAAGAGCCTTCCAATAATCCCCAAGCAAAATCCCCACCTTTTTCGAGAGAAGCTGAACAATCCGTATTAGGTGGCATTATTATTAATAATGATGCATGGATTTCTGTTGCGGATCTCCTGATTGAAACCGATTTTTTTCTCCCAGAACATCGTACTCTTTTTCGAGCCATTAAATCATTATCAGAAGAAAATCAGCCCTGTGATTCCGTCACGCTTGCGGGTTGGTTAGATAAAAATAATAAACTGAAGAGTATTGGTGGTGGTGCCTATTTGGGACATCTCACCGGAAGTACGCCCAGTGCTGCCAATATTAAGGCATATGCCGATATTGTACGAGAACGTTCCATCTTACGTCATTTGATGAATGTGGGCACAGAAATTACAGCATCCGCTTATAATCCAGAAGGACGACACACCACAGAATTGCTTGATAATGCTGAGAAATTAGTGTTTGAAATTGCAGAATTAGGGGCACGTACACGGGCTGGTTTTGTCAGAGTGTCTGATATTTTACCTCAAACATTAGATCAAATTGATAGATTGTCTCAACAAGAAGGGACAGTGACGGGTATTTCAACTGGATTTACAGATTTTGATGTAGAAACATCAGGATTACAACCCTCTGATTTGATTATTGTAGCAGGACGTCCGTCTATGGGGAAAACCTCTTTTGCCATGAATGTTGCTGAACATGTTGCTGTCAATGAACAAAAAACGGTGGCTGTATTTAGTATGGAAATGTCTAATGAACAATTAATCATGCGTTTAATTGCATCATTAGCACGTATTAATTTACAAAATGTGCGTACAGGAAAATTGGAAGATAATGAATGGGATTTGATGACAGAAGCAGTCGAGAAATTACAAATAGCCCCCTTATTTATTGATGAAACACCTGCTTTAAGTCCCACAGAATTACGTGCCAAAGTACGTCGTTTAGCACGAGAAGAAGGACAATTAGGCTTAATTGTCATTGATTATATTCAATTAATGCAAGTACCCAGCAATAAAGAAAATCGCACGACAGAGGTCTCTGAAATATCACGTTCCTTAAAATCTTTAGCCAAAGAATTAAATGTGCCTGTCATGGCGTTATCACAATTAAATCGTAGTTTAGAACAACGCACAGATAAACGCCCTAAAATGTCCGATTTGAGAGAATCGGGTAGTATTGAGCAAGATGCTGATTTAATTACCTTTATTTATAGAGATGAAGTCTATAATGAAAATAGTCCTGATCAAGGGGTTGCAGAAATTATTATTGCTAAACAACGTAACGGTCCTGTGGGCACGACACGTTTGTTTTTTCAGGGTGTGCTTACAAAATTTGAGAATTATATTTCCAATGATCATTATCATGGAGAATAGGCTATGAGTCGTCCTGCCCGTGCGATTATTGATTTAGATGCACTACGTGCTAATTTACAACGTGTACACGCATGTGCCCCTAACCAACGTATTATGGGCGCTATTAAAGCCAATGCGTATGGACATGGTGCGGTTAAAGTTGCCAAAGCGCTTGAATCTCAATTGGATGCTTTTGCGGTACGTTGTTTTGAAGAAGCGTTTGCTTTGCGTTTAGCAGGCATTACTTGTCCCATTATTTTGCTTGAAGGATTTTTTAGTGCTGATGAATTACCTGCGATTGTGGAGCAGGATTTACAAATCGTCGTGCATACTGCTTGGCAATTTAAGATTTTATTAAGTGTTCAACTGAGCAAACCAATCAGCGTCTGGTTAAAAGTGGATACGGGTATGCATCGTTTAGGTTTAGCCCCTAATGATATTGTACTGATGTATCGCCATCTCAAACAATGTACCTCAATCGCCGATCCGATTCGTCTCATGAGTCATCTTGCATGTGCAGATGATCGTCACAATGACATGACAGTAAGGCAAAGTGATATTTTTTTTGAATTGGTTGATACGCTGAAAGCAGAATCATCATTAGCCAATTCTGCGGGAATATTGGGATGGCCTCAAACGCATGCGGATTGGGTACGCCCTGGAATTATGCTTTATGGTGTCTCCCCATTTCCAGATACCATCGCTAAACAGTCGGGTTTACAAGCAGTGATGCAATTGGAATCCGCTTTAATTAGCATTAAACGCATTCAAAAAGGGGAAGGCATTGGTTATGGATCAACTTGGATTTGTCCTAAAACGATGTTAGTCGGCATAGTCGCCATTGGCTATGCTGATGGTTATCCACGCCATGCCCCTTCAGGCACGCCTGTCTTAGTTAATGATACTTATGTACCTTTAATAGGACGTGTTTCTATGGATATGATTGCGGTGGATTTGCGCAGTCAAGAAAACGCAAAGGTGGGAGATCCCGTTATTTTATGGGGAAAAGACTTACCTGTAGAGGAGATTGCTCGTTTATCAGGCACTATTGCTTATGAATTACTGTGCCATGTGAATGTGGTTATGGAAGCGTAATATCAGTTAATAACTGATGTTACGTACTAAACTTCCAAAAATCACAATTAACTACACGGATTATTTTTAAGAAAGGATAAGGCACAAGCCATACATTGCTTGTGCCCCTTCCCAATTCTGAAAATTCTATAATCCTGTAAATTCTGATTCAGGCAAGGTTGTGCCTTATCCTTTCTTAAA
>DAOVZS010000073.1 GCA_030635005.1 Thiomargarita sp.
AGCGCGTTGTGTTAGGCATTCCCACGCTGGCGCGTGGGAACGAGAAATTTATGTTTAATTTCAATGAGTTATTTCTTAACTTAATGGCAGAGGGGCAGCGCCCTAGGCTTATGCTATTATAATATCTTTCATTTACTCAAAAACAAATCGCAATGATTAACTATAAAGATACTTTAAATCTCCCTAAAACCAAATTTCCCATGCGGGGTAATTTGCCTAAACGTGAACCTGAATTTTTAGCTAAATGGGAAGAAATAGAATTATATCAACAACTTAGAGAAAAAGGAAAGAATCGTCCAAAATTTATTTTACATGATGGACCGCCTTATGCTAATGGAGATATTCATATTGGTCATGCAGTCAATAAAATTCTCAAAGATATCATTGTAAAATCACGTACCTTTAGTGGTTTTGATGCGCCTTATGTACCCGGTTGGGATTGTCATGGATTGCCCATTGAATTAGAAGTTGAGAAAAAACACGGTAAAGCCAATGTAGATCCCCATCAATTTCGTAACGCATGTCGTCAATATGCGACACAACAGGTTGAAAAACAACGTGTTGATTTTAAACGATTAGGGGTACTGGGAGATTGGGAAAAGCCGTATTTAACCATGAATTATCACACAGAAGCGAATATTATCCGTGCTTTAGGGCGGATTATTGCAGCAGGACATGTTGATAAAGGATTCAAACCTGTGCATTGGTGTACTGACTGTGGATCTGCCTTAGCAGAAGCAGAAGTAGAATATGAAGATAAAAAATCGACAGCGATTGATGTCCGTTTTACAGTGGTTAATGAAGAAGGCTTATTAGCACGTTGTCATCATGCCCCTGATAGTATGGGTTCAGGTCCTTTATCTATCGTTATTTGGACAACGACACCGTGGACCTTACCCGCAAATCAGGCAGTCGCCGTACATCCTGATTTAGAATATTCAGTCGTACAATGTGATGATGCGCAATATGGTGCAGAACGTTTAATTGTCGCCGAAGCCTTACTCAAAGATACCATGTTACGTTATGGTATCGAGCATTATCATGTCATTGCTTATTGCCAAGGTAAAGATTTAGAACATGTATCCGTCACCCATCCCTTTATAGATCGTCAAGTGCCCATTATTTTAGGTGACTATGTGACGACAGAAGCGGGCACAGGTGCAGTACATACTGCCCCCGGACATGGGCAAGATGACTATGTGGTTGGACAACGCTATGGTTTACCCATTGATAATCCAGTAGATGAAAAAGGTGTCTTTTTACCCCATACGCCTTTTTTTGCGGGAGAACATGTTTTCACAGCCAATGAACATGTCGTCGAAGTATTAAAATCACATCATAAATTGATCCATGAACATAGAATTACGCACAGCTATCCACATTGTTGGAGACATAAAACCCCGATTATTTTCCGTGCAACGCCCCAATGGTTTATCAGCATGGATAAAAAAGGATTACGACAACAAGCCATAGAGGCTATAAAAACAGTTAATTGGATCCCAGAATGGGGATTACAACGTATTGAAGGGATGATTGCCAAACGTCCTGACTGGTGTATTTCGCGACAACGTCACTGGGGAACACCGATACCTTTATTTGTGCATAAAAGCACGGGTGCATTACATCCCCGTACGCCTGAATTAATTGAAACCATCGCAAAACGTGTTGAAGAAAAAGGGGTGAATGCATGGTTTGAACTGACTGCAAGTGACTTAATCGGTGACGAATCCGCTGATTATGAAAAAACAACAGATACCTTAGATGTTTGGTTTGATTCAGGCGTCACGCATGCAACTGTTTTAGAAACCAATGCAGCACTACAGTTTCCTGCTGATTTATATTTAGAAGGATCTGATCAACATCGAGGCTGGTTTCAATCTGCTTTAATCTCTTCTGTCGCCATGCGAGATGGCAAAGCCCCTTTTAAAGCTGTTTTAACACATGGATTCACGGTGGATGCCAATGGGCGCAAAATGTCCAAATCCTTACGTAATGCCACAGCCCCCCAAAAAATTATTAAAAGATTAGGGGCAGATATCTTACGTTTATGGGTAGCAGGCACGGATTATCGCGGTGAAATCACCGTATCAGATGAGATTTTCAAACGCATTGCAGATACCTATCGCCGATTACGCAATACTGCACGTTTTTTATTATCAAATTTAGAAGGCTTTAATCCTGACACCGATTGCGTCGATCCTAAAGACATGTTAGCCCTTGATGTCTGGGCAGTGGATCGTGCTTTATGTCTTCAAAAAGAAATCATCACCGATTACGATACCTATCAGTTTCATCTCATTTACCAAAAAATCCATAATTTTTGTGCCATGGATATGAGCAGTTTATATCTGGATATTATCAAAGATCGTCAATATACCTGCCAAACAAATAGTCGTGCCCGACGTTCTGCACAAACTGCGATGTATCATATTATTGAAGCCTTTTCGCGTTGGATTACTCCAATTCTCAGCTTTACAGCAGAGGATATTTGGCAACATATCCCAGGAAAACACGGAGAATCTATCTTATTAGAAAGCTGGTATGACGGTTTATTTGCATTACCCGACACGACTCAGAAAAACAAAGTCTTTTGGCAACAGATTTTTGATGTGCGTGAAAAGGTTACTAAGGAATTAGAAAACTTACGTCGTACCAATGTCATTGGCTCGTCTTTAGATGCCACGGTGACTATTTATTGTGCAGAACCCCTGTATACACAATTAACCTCATTAGACGATGAATTACGTTTTATTTTCATCAGTGCTTATGCCCACGTCCATCTTTCTGAAGAATTTCGCATTGAAACAAGCGTTTGTGAACATCCGAAATGTGTACGTTGCTGGCATCATCGTGACGATGTGGGACTCCAGCCACAGCACCGGGTACGAGGTGTGCGTTGGTTTGATAATATTCAGGGAGAAGGTGAACAACGTCGTTATGCTTAAAAATAAGAGAATTTTGATATGGCTTGGCTTATCCCTGTGTATTGTTATCATGGATCAGATCAGTAAAGTGTGGATTGATTCAACGTTAGAACTCTATCAATCAATCACAGTATTACCATTTTTTAACATCAGTTTGATTTATAATGAAGGGGCTGCTTGGAGTTTTTTAGCGGATGCAGGCGGTTGGCAACGTTGGTTTTTAAGCGGAGTGGCGATTATCATGAGTGGTGTGATTTTATTCTGGATGACACGTCTTAAATCACAACAAATGTGGTTATCCTGTGCATTTGCTTTAGTTTTAGGAGGCGCAGTGGGTAATGTGATAGACCGTATCATATATGGTCATGTGATTGATTTTATTGATGTTTATTACCAACACTGGCATTGGCCTACCTTTAATATTGCGGATAGTGCTATCTCTATTGGTGTCACGCTATTATTGATAGATGCTGTGTTTTTTTCTCATAAAACTGATCACAATGCTGATACAACGAAAAAATAATGATTTCAAAAATACAAAAATGGTTTGCGACACTGTACATTAATAGACCTTTGTTATGGGCGTTTTGTGTGTTTTTAATCGCAACATGTATCGTTGTTCCGTTATCATTGCCCTTTTATTTTGATGGTTTCAGAGACTTTATGGGCAATGTGTTAGTAGAAGCCCATGGATTATTAATTGAACTGTTATTTGTCGGTGTATTTGTCGTTTGGCTTCAAAAATTGGGAAATAAACAACTTTACGTCCAAATGTATAAACGGGAAATCAACAGTTATCTTGGCTGGAGAGATGAAGAGGCGATGTATAAAATAGTTGCCAAGATAAAAAAATTAAATGTAAAAGGGGTCAGTAAGATCAAGCTGACAGAAGCCTTTCTCAGAAAGGCTCATTTAAGCAATGCTAATTTGAGTAAATCTGATCTACGTGCTGCTGATTTGGTCAATGCACGTCTGATCAACACCAATTTGACGCAGACTGATTTAAGAAAAGCTGATTTGAGAGGGGCTGATTTAAGAAATGCTAATTTGAAAAAAGCTAAACTCAATGGTGCTACTTTAATGGGGGCTATATATAATAAAAAGACGATTTGGCCTAAAGATTTTGATTTTGAAGCCCACGGTGTTATATACAGTGATAAAAAAATATTACCCCGTTTTTAATATTGTTCCTGATTACTTAACAAGGATATTTTTATGACTTTAGAACATATTCAAGTAAAAGAGTATTACGGTAAAATCTTACAGAACACGCAGGATTTAGCCACAGATGCGTGTTGTACAAATGAGAATGTCCCCCAACATATCGCAAATATACTTGTTGATATTCATGATGACGTTTCTGCACATTATTATGGATGTGGATTGGTTGCACCCGAGCAATTAAAAGGATTACGTATTTTAGATTTAGGCTCAGGTTCAGGACGTGATTGTTATGTATTATCACGTTTGGTGGGTGAACAGGGCTCTGTGGTAGGTGTGGATATGACCTCAGAACAATTAGACATCGCCAATAAATATGTAGACTACCATGCAGAAAAATACGGCTACCAAAAACCCAATGTTGAATTTAAACAAGGCTATATTGAAGAATTAGACAAGCTGGGTTTTGAGGATAACAGTTTTGATATTATTGTGTCTAATTGTGTTATTAACTTATCACCCAATAAAGAAGCGGTATTACAAGAAGCGTATCGTGTTTTAAAGCCCGGAGGAGAACTTTATTTTTCGGATGTCTATGCAGATCGTCGCGTTCCCGACGTCTTACTGAAAAATCCGTTATTATACGGTGAATGTTTAGGCGGTGCTTTATATTGGAATGATTTTTTAAGAATTGCTAAAAACATGGGATTTCTCGATCCACGTTTAGTCACCGATCGTCCGCTGAATATTGATAATGTCAAGATTCAAACTTTGATGGGCAGTATTCGCTTTTTTTCAGCCACTTATCGCTTATTTAAAGTGCCACGTTTAGAAAATGCTCATGAGAATTACGGACAATCTGTGATTTATAAAGGCACACTGCCCCATCATGAACAGTGCTTTGAATTGGATAAAGATCATCATATCAATACCGATCAAGTATTTCCTGTTTGTGGTAATACCTATCAGATGTTACATGAAACACGGTTTGCCACTCATTTTGAATTTATGGGGAATTGGGACAAACACTACGGTATTTTTAAAGATTCTGAGACGAAAATTCCTTTTGATCTCAAGGAAAAAGAGATGAATTGTGGATGTTGTTAAACATTAATACGATGTTTAATCGTTTAGAAGAATATGTGATTGCCCTACTGCTGTCTGCCATGACACTCATCACTTTTTCACAAGTGATTGCCCGTTATTTTTTCAATTCTGGTGCTATTTGGGCACTAGAACTGACCAGTTATTGTTTTGCTTGGCTGGTATTATTCGGGATGTCTTATGGCGTACGTGTTGGGGCACATATTAGCGTAGATGCGATGACGCGATTATTACCCGTATCTTGGCAGCGTATTTGTGCTATTTTAGCTGTATTAATATGCTTACTGTATTGTGTCTTATTGTTTGTGGGTAGCATGATGTATGTCTATATTATTTATGATTTTGGCATACCTTCAGAAGATTTACCCATTAAACAATGGGTCCCTTATAGCATTTTGCCGATTGGTATGGCGTTATTATTTTTTAGGTTTATGCAAGTGCTTGTTCAGATCATTTATAAGTAATACTCTGTTTCTAAAAAAAAATATTTCCATCTTTTAAATCCATTTTCTCGTTCCACGTGCCAGCGTGGGAACGAGAAATTTATCTTTAATTTCAAGGAGTTATTTCTTAAGTTAATGGCAGTAAACCAGAGGTTGGGAACGAGAAGAAGACCTCTAATATGTCCAATATTATCTTTGTTCGTTACTCAATCGGGTAGTGCTATAAATGCCTCATAATTTATGATTCAGTACATACATCCCTTGGAGTGTCTGGCCAAATGGTGCCGATTTCTCACCAGAATTCATCTATTTTCAAGTTTTTAAAAATAAACATGAACTACAATCCACCTTCGCTCCAACAGATATAAAAAATGGAAACGATTCAGACATGATGCTTAATTTTAAACTGTTATAATGTCAAAGTTGTTAGGGTAAAGACGCTTTAAACTATAAAATAAATTTATATTAATGATAAATAATGCTATTCAAAACACCGCTAGGTGAACATCTTAATCGCTCTCTTGATAGACAAGTTAAATTAGCAGTGACTGGATTAAGTCGCAGTGGTAAAACGGTTTTTATCACATCGATAGTGCATCAATTATTACATGGGTTACAGAATACACATTTACCCTTTTTCCAAATAGTCAATAGTGGACGATTGCGAGGTACTAAAGCGATGCCACAACCTGACATGCATATTCCCTCATTTCGCTATGATGTGGCTATTGAACAATTATGCGGTGATCCCCCAATATGGCCGCAAGCGACGAATGGGATTAGTGAAATCAGGTTAGCCATTCGTTATAAAAGCAAAAATCCGTTGCTGAAGCATATTAGTCCCATTAATACTTTATATGTGGATATCATTGATTATCCCGGGGAATGGCTATTGGATTTACCATTGCTGGAATTAAGCTATGAAGAATGGTCGAAACAAATTGCTACCGCATGTGAATTAGAGCCCCGTTTATCTTTATCAGAAAAATGGCGTGGCTTTCTGGATACCCTTGATCCCTTAGGGGAAATTGATGAAACAGCCATGCGCCAAGCTGCGATATTGTATACAGATTTTTTACATGAATGTAAAGACTATGGTTTAAGTCTGTTGCAACCCGGAAGATTTACCATGCCCGGTGATGATTTAAAAGGTGCCCCCTTACTCGAATTTTGTCCCTTGTTAAAAATACCTGAAAAAATGCATTATGATCCGTGTCTGTTTACGGAAATGAAAAAACGCTATGAATATTATAAAGAATATGTAGTTAAAAAGTTTTATCACGAGCATTTTTCCAGTTTTGACCGTCAAATTGTACTTGCCGATGTGCTCAGAGCGTTTAACACGGGTTATTCAACGTTTATTGATATGCGTAATGCGATTAACATGGTATTAAAAAGTTTTCATTATGGTAAAACAGGGGTCATTAATAAACTATTTGGGGGCTTAAAAATTGATAAAATACTGTTTGCAGCGACTAAAGCCGATCATGTCACCCCAGAACAATTACCCCATTTGGAACTGTTTCTTAAAAATATGTTATCCAATTCACGTAATAATGTTATTTATGACGGGGTACAAACAGAAACTTTAGCCATAGCAGCGGTTAAATGCACCCAAGCTGCCTATACCACAGTACAAGGAGAAAGAATTCCTTGTATTAAAGGGATGCCGATTAAAGGCACACAACCTGTTGCTTTATTTCCAGGTGAAGTGCCTACTGAAGTGCAAATACCAGAAGAATGGGTAGAAGGGCGTTTTCATTTTATTGCCTTCAAACCGCCTCGTTTAGCCAATATACATGGCAGTGGACTGCCACATATTCGTCTTGATCGTGTACTAGAATTCCTACTGGGAGATAAATTTTAATGACTATAGCAACTTTGAGAATGCCCACCTTTTTTGATTTGGATAAGGTGGAAACGATAGCTGATGATGAGGCAAATATTACTTTAGATTACACAGCACCCATGGGAGAAGTTGAACAAAAGACACAGACAACCCCCATTATTACTCAAAAATCACCGCGTTATTTCTTAATGTTATTGGGATTAGTGGGCAGTTTATTGCTGTTGACTTCCTTAGTCAATGCCTATCATTTTATAGTACAACATTATGCGAGTAGTTTTATTCTAGGTACCGTCTTTTTAGCTTTAATAGTCGCTATTTGTACAGTTGCCTTAACACTCAGTATCCGAACTTATCAGAATATACAGGCCTTACGAACTGTTTCAGTACTCCAAAAAGAAGGACAACAATTAATAGATAAAGATGGTTATGGCGGTGCCATGCCCTATCTGAATAAAATCACACAATTTTATAGTCATCATCCTGACATTAAAACGCGTCTAGATCGGTTTTACATCACGCTGAGTGATACCCATCATGATCGTGAAATGTGTGTTTTATTTTCCAGTGAAGTGATGCAAAATATTGATCAACAAGCCTATAAAATCGTCACAAAACATTCCCAAGAAACCGCATTAATGGTCATGATCAGTCAAATTGCACTTTTAGATGCAGTGCTGACTTTGTGGCGTAATATTAGTATGATTAGAACGGTGGCAACTTTATATGGGGGAAAACCAGGTTTTTTTGGTACGATGAGCTTAATAGGTGGGGTATTACAAAATTTAATTTATGCGGGCGCTACGGAAGCGGTGGCAGATAGTGTGACTGAAATTATGGGCGGATCGTTATTGTCTATGATGTCGGCACAAGTGGCACAAGGATTGGGCAGCGGCGTACTCACCGCCCGTATTGGATTATATGCCATGCAATCTTGTCGTCCCTTACCCTTTTTAGCTGAAGAAAAACCACGTTTAAAAGAAATACGCAAGGAAATCGTAAAATCAATGAAAGGCGTTTTTGAGAGTAAACATTAATGATTAGGGGCGTTCGCCCCTGAATATCTCTTATTCCACCGTCACCGATTTTGCTAAATTTCTAGGCTGATCCACATCTGTGCCTTTAATCAAAGCCACATGATAAGCCAATAATTGTAAAGGGATGGTATATACAATAGGTGAAATGAGTTCATCAATCTCCCCTATTTCAATCACTTGAATATAATCAGAAGCGGGCATAACCGCACGATGATTGGCAAAAATAAACAATTGTCCGCCTCTCGCATGGACTTCTTGTAAATTTGACGTCAATTTTGCTTGTAACGCATCATTAGGAGCTACCGCAATTACAGGCATTTTGGCATCTACTAAGGCAAGAGGACCATGTTTAAGCTCTCCCGCAGGATAAGCCTCTGCATGTATATAAGAAATTTCTTTTAATTTCAAAGCCCCTTCCATCGCAATTGGAAAATGTAATCCACGTCCCAAAAATAAGGCATGCTCCTTTTTTGCAAATTGTTGTGCTAACTGTTTAATCGCCTCATTCAAAGTCAACACTTTTTCAATGGCTCTGGGCAAGGAGCATAAAGCCGTGACAATTTTTTGTTCAAAAGCAGCTGTCATGCTGCCACAACGCCTGCCCAATACTACGGTTAGCATTAATAATGACAATAATTGGGTTGTAAACGCCTTAGTAGAAGCCACACCAATTTCAGGACCTGCATGTGTCATGAATACTAAATCAGAAGCACGTACAATTGAGCTTTCAGCGACATTACAAATCGCTAAACTGGGTCCAAATCCTAATCGTTTTGTTTCTTCCAAAGCAGCCAGCGTATCCGCCGTTTCTCCCGATTGTGACAACGTCACCACCAAAGTATAAGGATCTGCTAACGGATTCCGATAACGAAATTCACTGGCAATCTCAACGACACACGGTATTTTAGCCAAAGACTCAATCCAATAACGTGCTGTCAAACCTGCATGGTAACTGGTACCAC
>DAOVZS010000152.1 GCA_030635005.1 Thiomargarita sp.
GAAAAGAACAGAAAAGAATCTGAGTAGGAGAAAATATATGAGTAGTACAATGAAGCCGGAACCCATTTCCCAGAAATTTTTCACACCAGGTGTAATTATATTACTTGCTTTGGTAATAAATGGAATGATTTTTTTAGCAGGTAGATTTCTATTTGGTTTAGGCGCCATTACCAATTTGGATAATCAATTTCCCTGGGGAATTTGGATTGGCGTTGATGTTGCTGCCGGAGTAGCGCTTGCTGCAGGGGGCTTTACTACAGCAGCCCTGGGGCATATCATTCATAAGGAAGATTATCATGCTATTATGCGTCCTGCCTTGTTAACCGCGATGCTCGGCTATACCTTTGTTGCTTTAGGAGTATTTGTCGATCTTGGCAGATGGTACTTTATTTCAGGGTGAATCAATTGGTATTGCAGGGCAACGGGTTGGAGAAGTGGTGTTTAATACCGCAATGACAGGGTATCAGGAAATATTAACAGATCCTTCCTATTGTCAACAAATTGTGACTTTAACCTATCCTCATATCGGTAATGTCGGTGTTAATGCTGAAGATGAAGAATCACACAGTATTTTTGCAGCAGGATTGGTGATTCGTGATTTGCCTTTGTTGGAAAGTAGTTGGCGATCAGAACAATCACTGGAAGATTATCTGCTTAAAAATAAAGTAGTGAGTATTGCTGGTATTGATACACGACGTTTAACACGACATTTACGTAAAAAGGGGGCACAAAATGGATGTTTAGTGGCAGGAAAAGATATTGATATTGAGGCTGCGATTCAAGCTGCTAACGATTTTCCGGGTTTACAAGGATTAGATTTAGCCAAAGAAGTCTCTACCAAGAAAGAATATGTCTGGAATGTAGAACCTGCTCCCAATGAATTACTGGTGATAGCATACGATTTTGGTATTAAACGCAATATTTTACACATGCTTGAAGAAAGAGGATGTCGTGTCATCGTTGTACCTGCACAAACACCCGCAATTGACGTACTTGCGCAAAAACCAGATGCTATTTTCTTATCTAATGGTCCCGGTGATCCTGAACCCTGTAACTATGCCATTGAAGCCATTAAGGAAATTTTAGAGGCACAACTGCCTATTTTTGGGATTTGTTTAGGGCATCAATTATTAGGATTAGCCTTAGGGGCTAAAACAGTTAAAATGAAATTTGGTCATCATGGTGCTAATCATCCTGTACAAGATTTAGCCACAGGAAAGGTCATGATTACCAGTCAAAATCATGGATTTGCACTTGATGAAGCGACCTTACCCGCTCATTTACAAGCAACCCATCGTTCACTGTTTGATGGGAGCTTACAAGGCATACGGCATATTGATAAACCCGCTTTTAGTGTCCAAGGACATCCCGAAGCCAGCCCCGGACCTCATGATTTTGCCTTATTGTTTGATCAGTTTATTGAAATGATACAGACACATGCTTCTGCCTTGGAAAAATGAAAATACTTGAAACAGTCATATTAGTGCATGGGTTTTATCATGATTATACCAATATGTTGGTATTACAAGAATATTTATCAGAAATGGGCTATGACACCGTAACAGTGGATTTGCCGACTAAATTCAATTCTTTAAAAGACTGTTGTGCGACTTTTAAATCACAATTACAAAAGTTAAAGCTTAAAAGCAGCAAAATTCATTTTGTAGGGCATAGTATGGGGGGATTAATTATTAGGTCTTTTTTGTCAGAGAATAAAGTACCTAATTTAGGGAAATGTGTTTTAATTACAACACCTAATCAAGGCAGTCGCTTAGCAGATATTTTATCACCTTTGATGATTCCTGCTCAAATTTTTAAGCCATTACGTGCCCTAACCAGCACCGCACAAGACATTTTGCCCCCTTTAAACTTACCGTGTCCAGAATTTGGTATTATTGCAGGCAAGTGTAATCAATTATTTTGGGGCAAATTGTTTTTATCAGATAATAGTGATGGCAGAGTAGAAGTAGAATCCAGTAAATTTGACTTAATGACTGATTTTATCATCTTACCTTATCATCATAAAGCCATACATTTTAAAAAAGACACCGCTCAATTAATTGATAGTTTCTTACAAACAGGACAATTTGAACGGGCTTTAATGCCTTTTTAATTTAAGTAAGCCAATCACACTCATTCTTAATAAGATCAAACCATGTCGGAAACGGCTAATTTTGACATCTCCGTACGTTCTTTCTCGATATCTGATGGGGATTTCAATGATTTTTAGGTTTTGTTTACACGCACCAAATAATAAATCAAAATCTCCAAAGGGATCAAAATCACCAAAATACTGACGCCCTGCTACAATTTTCTGATAATGTTTTTTAAACAGTACTTTGGTGCCACACAGTGTATCCGTCACCTGTTGTTCAATAATCCAAGTAAATAATAGCCCAAAAAATTTATTAGCAATCTTATTCAAAGTACGCATGGCTTGTTTTTCCATGGGATACACAAGCCGAGAACCATTGATAAATTCCCCTTTATTTTCAATTAAAACCTGATAAAATTTGGGTAAATCCTCAGGGGGCACAGTCAAATCAGCATCTAAAATCATCAAAATATCACCGCTGGCTGCCGAAAATCCTTTACGCACCGCATCTCCTTTGCCTAATTTCAACATTTTACCATGTCCTTGTCCATCTGTTGAATGAGGCGGTACTTGATGCATTAATTTAATATCTTTTTTTCCTTTCCAAAGGTCAATCATCTCTTCAATTTCAGCAATAGTGCCATCATTGGAATTACCATCTACAAACAAAATTTCTGTATGTGTGCCCATATTAGGAATACGTTCTACAGCATCACGTATATTGCCCCGTTCATTACGGCAGGGCACAATCACACTGACAGACGTTTCTTTTATAGGAAAACGGCGAATAGGACGTACCACAAGATAAGTGACTAAACACAATTTTTCGATTAAAGGCAATTTTGCAAGATAACGGTTAAAAAAATTGGATAAAATGGGGATATTTTTGGGAAATAGTAGACGATAGCCTTTTTGAACTTTTTCAAATCCGCTTAAATGCAATTGATTTTCCATATCTGTGAGAGACAACCAATTTTGATGATATTGTGGCGTTTTTAAGCCTAATTTTTCTCCCAATCGTAATATGGGTTCCCATAGATGGTTAAAAAATGTGATAATAATTCTGGAATTTTGATGTGTGACTTGCTGTATATTATGTAATGCAGTCCAAATATCATCTAATTCACCACACACATCAGACATGATCACATAATCAAATTGTTCAGTCATTTGTAAGGATTCTATATCATCTACCTTAAATGAGATCTCTGTATCACAGGATTGTTGAGCCACTTTAATCATTTCAGGAGAAAAATCGATACCCACACGCTTGGGAGCTTTAATTTTACTTAATAGCGTTCCGATACCACAACCAATTTCTAATACAGAATGTGCATTTCCAATTTTATTAATTAAAAATTGATCCAATTGCGTATAATAATATTGATTTTTATCTCTCCATTTTTCTCTTTTATCAGCAAGTTGATTAAAATATTCAATTTTCTGTTGTTTTCTTTCTTGATCAAAAAGCATATTTAGTTGTTCTCCATGAATAGACATAGAATGACAAATTATTATAAATCTGCAGGTAGTAAAAGAACATCCATATATCCTCTTGTCTTTTTAAGATACTGTAGAATATATTCTATTGTTAAAGAAGATGAAATAACATTTTTATTGAGCTTATGAATAGTGTAATCATAACGCAGACAAAATTTCAATAATGCTTGTGCGCTCGTTCCCTGTTTTTGTAGTGCTTGATCATCGACTTCAACAAATAGTACAGGATGAAATTTTTCCAGTGTTTTAATTGCCCCTTGAAGAACACGTTGTTCAGCTCCTTGAACATCAATTTTGATCAATGAAATTTCAGGCCATTCACGTATTTCAAGAATATGGTCTATAGTGGTCACTGTCACTGGAACCCCATGTGTAGCAAGTTTATGATCACTAGGATGAATAGGATTGATTTCAAGCATCGCCTCTCCCGTGATATCTGCAACAGCCATATTGATATTATCAACAAGATGTGTCACATTTGCCTCTCTTAAGGCATGTTGAAGTCGTGCATAATTAACACTCTCTGGTTCAAATGCGATAACTTTACCATTTTCTGTTACCCAGTTTGCAAATTGTAAGGTAAAAAATCCAATGTTAGCACCCACATCAATCACAGAGGTTTTTGGTTTGACATAATTTTGTAATAATGAAATTGTTCCCGCCTCAAAATGATTTTTATAAAACAGATACACTATTTCAAATACGGAACGTCCCCAAGAACTATTGAGTATTCCAGTTGAGCTTACAATACGATAGATAAACAAAAAACTGCTTTGTAATATTTTATTTAGCATTTTGATACTTAGATTGTAATGTTACATATTTTCTAAGGTAGAAATTACCGTCAATATGTCTAATGAAGCTGTATTCTCGGGTAATAATGGTATAATTTTTGTGAGTAATTTCAAAGTGTCTTTTGCAAAATTGCCTTGTTTGGCACTTTCTGTTAATTCTAGAACATGAAATCCAGTAAAACGTGTTATTTTAATATGATCATCAGTTAGCAATTGACTAAAATCTAGCTGTTGTCTATTATTATTGGGTATGATGGGATAAGGTGAATAGGGAGTCAAAAAATAATCTCGCCATTCAAAAAAAATCAATACTGGCTGTAGCGGCTGTGATAATAATTCTTTTGTTACAAATGGCAATTGATAAAGTTCTATACTACCTGCTTTTCCTGTATAATAACGACTAAAACCGTAAAAATTGGGTTCCCAATTTCTTGTAGGATAATTTGGATGTTTTACAAAAGTATCACTTACAAGTATATGTGTCGAATCTGTATGTTGTTCAAGATATTGAACCAAACCACGCCAATCTGTTTTTTTAGGCGTATTATAAAAAATTTGAGTGGTATATAATAAAGAACCCAACATCAAAAGGGATACTATTGTGAATATCATTTTACCTGGAAGCGTTATAATACGTTGCCAAAGTTCATATAAAACATGCGTACCTCCAATTAATACAAGTGGCATAATATAAATAGCATAAGGCGGACGTAAAGGCATGGATGTTTTTGCTAGAAAAATAAAGGCATGTAATATAGACGCTAAGGGTAATAAGAGAATAACTGTAATCAGTAGAGGATTCTTATACCATTTGGGTAATATAAATACCAAGATGCATGATAAGAAGCTTGTTTTTCGTGAAAAATTA
>DAOVZS010000142.1 GCA_030635005.1 Thiomargarita sp.
ATGAAGAACAATGCAATTAATAAGTTATCCTCTTATGTCGAAGCACTGAGACCCATCATTTATATCCCCACGTTTGATTTCAACGCTTTTGATGAACTCTTAAAACACATTAATGGTGATATCAAGATTTATGAATTTAATGAAGGGTTAGGATATGTCAATTTTGACACAAAACAGTCAGAAACCGCCTATTCTATTGAAGAGTTTCTATCTCTTTTTATTACTTCTGAAAAACAATCCGCTTTTTTGGTGCTCAAAGATATTCATCATCATTTAGATAATCCAAAAGTGTTGTCACTTTTGAAATCTATCGCTTTAAAAAATATCTACAGTGATGACTTTTATATTACGATATTCATCGTCTCTACCAAGTTAATCATCCCTATTGAACTTGAAAAACTGATTACAGTATATGATACACCGCTTCCCACCCAATTAGAGATTATTAATATCATCACCGCATTTGCACAAGATATTGATATACATATTGATGAAAATTTGATTGATGACTTATCTTTATCTTTAAAAGGATTTAGTGCATTTGAAATTACCCAAATTTTAAATCTAGCCTATCAAAATAGTGGCACTATTGATCATAAAGATACGCAACTGATTTTAGAAGAAAAAGAACAGATTATTAAAAAATCTGGCATGTTGGAAATCTTAAACTACACCGAAACCATTAATGATATTGGTGGTTTAGAAAATCTTAAAAAGTGGTTATCCAATAAATCTCAAATATTTAACAGACTTGAAGAAGCCATACAATATGGGGTAGAAACACCCAAAGGCATTATGATTGTGGGCATGCCTGGATGTGGCAAAAGTCTTACCGCAAAAGCGACCGCTAATTTGTTTAGTGTGCCCTTATTACGCCTAGATGTGGGTAAATTGCTTGGGAAATATATGGGAGAAAGTGAAAATAACATGAGACGTGCGATTAACATTGCAGAAGCGATTAGTCCATGTGTATTATGGATAGATGAAATTGAAAAAGCCTTTTCAGGTATCGGAGAGACGGGGGGACATGAAGTTACTACAAGACTTTTTGGCTATTTTCTCACTTGGATGCAAGAAAAAAGTAGCTCTGTTTTTGTGGTAGCCACGTCCAATGACATTTCAAAATTACCTGCTGAATTTTTAAGAAAAGGACGTTTTGACGAGATTTTCTTTGTAGACTTTCCAAATGATGAGGAACGACGGGGGATTCTAGAACTACACCTGAAAAAAAGAGGAAAATGGCATAAAGACATTGATACTATTACCTTATTAAAAGAAACCCAAGGATATAGCGGTGCAGATATCGAAGCTGTCATAAAAGACACCATTGAAAAAGCCTTTATCAATAACGCCAAAACGATTACAACAAAAGACATCTCTTTTGAAATTAAAGAAACGAAACCCATCTCCATTTCTTTAAAAGACAAGATTGATACTTTGAGTAAAGCCTTAGAAAAAATTGATGTGAAAAATGCGAGTAAGACTTAAAAGATTTAATGTCACCGTCTATACCTAAATGGGATGGTGACTACACTTTTTGTTATCTTATATGATATTTAATATTAATAAAGATATGAAAAAAATAGGAATTTGAAGAACGTATCAAAGGAAGTCATCACATTTTTATAAAATATGGGATCGAGGAAATTATCAACTTACAAGCAAAAAATTCAAAATCTAAAGCTTACCAAGTTAAACAAGTGCGTGATCTGATCATTAAATACAATTTAATGGAGATAAAAGATGAAAAATAAATATGAAATCATTATTTATTGGAGTCAAGAAGATGAAACATTCATTGCTGAAGTCCCTGAATTATCGGGTTGTATGGCAGATGGCGATACTTATATTGAAGCATTAAAAAATGTCGAGATAATTATTCAGGAATGGATAGAAATTGCACTCACAATGGGTAGAACTATTCCCAAACCAAAAGGTAAATTAAAGAGAAATCACGCAAATACCTTATCAGATACGACGATATATGCGACTTAAGTATTAAAAAAATCGCTAAAACAATTATCCCATTCTCCATATCCCACATATTTTTCAAACAAAAAAAACACTTCTCAAAACAGGAGATTAGCCTATGCTAACTTATGATGTCCTTATTGTTGGTTCTGGGGGAGCTGGTTTATATGCTGCCTTAAAATCTCGGATAGAAGAAGATTTACAAGTTGCTGTTTTAACTAAAGTATATCCTACACGTTCTCATACCAGTGCTGCGCAGGGTGGCGTAAATGCAGCTTTGGCAAATAAAGATTCAACAGATACCTGGGAACAGCATTGGTTTGATACCGTAAAAGGCTCAGACTATTTGGCGGATCAAGATGCTGCTGAATTGATGTGTCGTGAAGCGCCTGAAGTCATACGAGAAATGGAGCAGTGGGGATGTCCTTTTGATCGTACCAGTGAAGGCAAAATTGCACAACGCCCTTTTGGGGGAGCATCTAAGCCTCGTGCATGTTATGCTGCTGATAAAATTGGACATGTGATGTTACATACTCTGTATGAACAGGGATTGCGTCATGGCGTGAATTATTTTAACGAGTGGGTGACACTCTCTTTATTGCATAATGGTCAACGGTGTTTGGGCGTGAATGCTTTAGATACACGCACGGGTAAACTACATACGATTCACGCAAAAGCGGTGATTTTAGCCACTGGTGGCTATGGACGTGTTTATTGGAATCGGACTTCTAATGCGTATGGTAATACGGGAGATGGGGCTGCACTCGCCTATCGCGCAGGATTACCGCTTAAAGATATGGAATTTGTTCAATTTCATCCGACAGGATTACGCCGAACGGGTATTTTAATGAGTGAGGGGGCACGTGGAGAAGGCGCGTATTTACTCAACGCTTTAGGGGAACGCTTTATGAGTCGTTATGCCCCTGAGAAGATGGAATTGGGACCCCGTGATTTAATTTCTCGGGCTATTGAAACAGAAGTGCGTGAGGGTAGAGGCGGTCCAGATGGAGAAGTTTTTCTGGATTTAACACATTTAAGTAGAGAACGTATTTTACAACGTTTACCTCAAATTCGTCAACTCTGTATTGATTTTGAAGGTATTGATCCCATTGAAGAACCCATCCCTATAAAACCCACCGCACATTATTCTATGGGGGGAATTCATACTGATATGAATGGGGTTAGTCCTATAGAAGGTATTTATGCCGCGGGGGAAGCGGGTTGTGTCTCTGTACATGGGGCTAATCGACTTGGGGGAAATTCTCTATTAGATATCTTGGTATTTGGACGACGTGCAGGTAACCATGCTTTAGAATATGCACGTACGCATGATTTCCAACCCATGATCATCAATCCATTAGAAATCGCTGAAAAACGTATTCAAAATCTTATGGTGGGAGAAAGTCAAGAAACTACTGCAGGTATTCGCAGAGATATGGGCAATTTAATGTCCGAAAAAGCAGGTATTTATCGGGTAGGTAACGATTTAAAAGAAGCCGTTGCTCAGTTAGCGGTTTTGAAAGAACGTTATAAGCGTTTGAAAGTACAGGATAAGAGTAAAATATTTAATACAGAACTGGTAGCTGCCTTAGAACTTGAAAATCTGTTAGATTTAGCAGAAATCATTAGCCAAGGGGCTTTAGAACGTACAGAATCGAGAGGTGCACATTATCGCGAAGATTTCCCAGAACGTGATGATAAAAATTGGTTAAAACACACAATGGCGACAAAAGGCACTGATGGTCGTCCAGAAATCACATTTGAACCCGTCACCATTTCTCGCTTTCAACCTGAAAAACGGACGTATTAAGGAATTTCTTATGAGTGAAAAAATCACCCCTACTCGAGAAAAAATACTGGCTAATATCCGTATTCAACGTTTTACACCCGACAAAGATCGTACGCCTTATTTTGATAATTTCAAAGTAGAAGTCGAAACAGGTATGACTGTCTTAGAAGCCTTACGTTATATCAAAAATAATCAAGACAGTTCGCTCACCTTTCGATCCTTTTGTCGTTCTGCGATTTGTGGATCTTGTGCAGTACGGGTAAATGCTGATCCTTTGTTAGCGTGTAGTACCCAATTATTACCGATTATCAAAGATTTTGGAAAATCCTCTGTCACCATTACGCCAATGGCTAATTTGCCTATTCTCAGAGATTTAGTAGTGGATATTGACCCTGTGATTGAAAAATTGGCAAAAATGCACCCTTATCTCATGAAAAATAAGGCACGTATTCCAGAGACATTAGCACAAGAATCCTTGATGTCTCAACAAGAACTCAATCAATTTGGACAATTGACAGACTGTATTTTATGTGCTGCCTGTTTTTCAATCTGTTCTGCTGTAAAAGTGGATAAGACATATGCAGGTCCTTTAAGCTTTGCCAAAGCTTATCGTTTTTCTGTGGATCCCCGTGATAGTTTCCGAGGTATGCGTATTCAAGCATCCATGGATCAAGGGTTATGGTCTTGTGTACAATGTCGAAAATGTATAAAAGTCTGCCCTAAAGATATACGTCCTGCAGATTCTATACGTGATATGCGTCGCATTGCCATAGATGATGGGATTCATGATACCCCCGGTTCTCGACGTGCTAAAGCATATACCGATGATGTTGAAAAATTTGGACAAGTCAATAAACCGATGCTTCCTGTCATTGTGAATGGCACGCAAGGCTGGACAGCCATTGAAGCAGCCGAAGTCGGATTAAAGAAACATGGTTTAGAACCCACACGTGAAGTCTGCAAACTTCCCGGTCAATCAGGTGCTGCCACAATCTATAAGAAAGTTCGTGAAATCGAAAAACAGGAAAAAAATGTATGATAGATTTAAATGATGGCAAGATGCATTATGCCTTTTATTCAGGGTGCTGTTTTCAAGGGGCAGATGCTCGATTTTTTGAAATTTTAGATGATGTGTTTGATAAAGTAGATGTAAAACTGCATATTATTGCAGAAGCAGTGTGTTGTGGGGCAGGTGTGATTGAAGAACGTTCTGAACTAACTTCTCTGTCTATCAATGCGCGCAATATGGCAGCAGCTGAAAAAATGGGATTACCGTTTTATACACCGTGTTCCACATGTTTCAATGTGATATCTAACGTACAAAAGCGTTTAAAAGAAGATACCAAATTGTTTGATCAAGTCAATGAAATATTGGCAGTTGATAATATTGAATATAAGGGTGAATGTAAAATCACCCATACTTTATGGATGTTGGCACAAGATGTTGGACTCGAAAAACTAGCCCAAAGAGTCACGAATCCGTTAAATGGTTTACGGGTTGCCTCCTATTATGGCTGTCATACGCGTAATCCCGCAGATATTCAAAATTATGAATCCTCAGATAATCCGACCTCTTTAGAAGATATCTTGACAGTGTTGGGCGTAGAAATCGTTGATTATGACACACGTGATGAATGTTGTGGTTATCATCTCACATGGCCTAATAACGAACTTTCTATGAAAATGACGGGCTCAGTGCTTCAAGGTGCACAAAAACAAGATGTTGATTTAATGGTGACTTCCTGTCCTTTGTGTTTCAAAAAT
>DAOVZS010000202.1 GCA_030635005.1 Thiomargarita sp.
GATCTACGAGCCATGTTCTCCAACGATAAGATTTTTACATCATCCTGTGACTACATGCGAACACAAATACAATTAGACTTATGTATTTTTGGAGTAATTGCACAACGTAAAGAAGACAATTTATTTCTTGAGGAAGAAATAAAAGATTCTACAACATATTGGGATTATATTGATAAAATAGAATATGGACGTGCACCTGTCTATGACTTTTGTGTTCCCGGCACGCATTCTTTCGTCGCCAATGGTTTTTATAATCATAATACAACTTTAGCGAATATTATTGCCAGTGAGATGGATGTGAATATTCGTCAAACATCGGGACCTGTTTTAGAACGTGCGGGAGATTTAGCAGCAATACTCACTAATTTAGAAAAAAATGACGTATTATTTATTGATGAAATCCATCGTTTAAGCCCAGTAGTAGAAGAAATCTTATATCCTGCAATGGAGGATTTTCAATTAGATATTATGATCGGTGAAGGGCCAGCAGCACGTTCTATCAAATTAGATTTACCCCCCTTTACCTTAGTCGGTGCAACTACCCGAGCGGGCTTATTAACATCCCCTTTACGTGACCGTTTTGGGATTACGCAACGATTAGAATTTTACAATCATGAGGATTTAGCACATATTATTACCCGTTCTGCTGACATTATGAATGTCACTATTGATAAACAAGGCGCAATAGAATTAGCACGTCGTTCACGGGGAACCCCTCGTATTGCAAATCGTTTATTACGACGTGTTCGTGATTATGCACAAGTACGTAGTAATGGTATAATTACTCAAGAAGTCACACAAAAAGCCTTGATTTTGTTAAATGTAGATGCATATGGTTTAGATGTCATGGATAGTAAAGTACTGCTGGCCATTATGGAAAAATTTGAAGGAGGCCCCGTGGGTATTGAAAATTTAGCGGCTGTTGTGGGTGAAGAGCGGGGAACTATTGAAGATGTGATAGAACCCTTTTTATTACAACAGGGGTTTTTAATGCGTACTTCAAGAGGACGTGTCGTCACACGATTAGCATGGCAGCATTTTGGGTTAACACCTGACAATGATCTTGAACTATTTACGATGAAGGATTAATACATGATGCACCATTTTATTTGGCCTGTTCGTGTTTATTATGAGGATACTGATGCAGCCGGAATTGTTTATTATGCTAATTATTTGAAATTTATGGAACGTGCCCGCACCGAATGGTTACGTCAATCTGGTTTTGACCAAACTGATCTGAAACAACACTATGATTTGATATTGGTAGTGCAGCACTTTTCTATTGATTATTTAAAACCTGCATTTTTAAACTATTTATTGGATGTCACAATGACTATCATGCACTTGAGAAATGCCAGTATTATCATGACACAAGAAGTCTTATATAATCATAATATTTTATGCCGTGCTCGTGTTAAAATTGCAGCAGTAAACACCGAAAGTCTACGCCCCCAGCGATTTCCAATGGAAATTAAAACAGCTTTACAAAAACTCATAACTGAAACTTGAAAATATGACAGACTTATCATTATTACAATTAATCACAGAAGCCAGCTTGTTAGTACAGTTGGTAATGCTGTTATTATTGTTGATTTCTTTGTATTCATGGACCTTAATTTTTCAAAAAGGTCGTTCTTTGAAAAATGCTTATGTCTCTGCCAGTCAATTCGAAGAACGTTTTTGGCAAGATAAAGACTTGAATGCATTATACAAACACTTTAGCAGTCAAGAGGATACAATCGGTATTGCAAACATCTTTAGCTCTGGTTACAAGGAATTTGTGAAATTACGTCAACAAAGCAACATGACGCCTAAGATAATCTTGGAAGGATCAGAACGTGCTATGCGTGTTGCATTGCATCGCGAGTTAGATGCATTAGATAGCCAATTAGCGCCCCTGGCTACTATTGGTTCTGTCAGTCCTTATATTGGATTATTTGGCACCGTTTGGGGTATTATGAATTCATTTCATGCCTTAAGTGGGGTACAAACAGTCACTTTAGCCATGGTTGCACCGGGTATTTCGGAAGCCTTGATTGCCACTGCAATGGGTTTATTTGCTGCGATTCCTGCTGTTATGGCTTATAATTATTACGTTGATAACGTTGATCGTTTAACAACCCGCTATGATACTTTTTTAGATGAATTTGTGGGTATTTTACAACGGTATGCCTTACCAACTAACTGATAACTGATCACTATGTCACGTTACCGTCGTCGTCGTCTTTCTGATATGAATGTGGTGCCTTATATTGATGTGATGTTGGTATTATTGATTATTTTTATGATCACATCCCCCTTGTTAACACAAAGTGTAGAAGTCACATTGCCAGCTGTTGAACAATCTGAAGATATTAGTAGTGCGGTGCAAGAAACACAATATATTATTGTGACTATTGATGCTCAAAAAAGAATATTTTTAGATGAGGATACACATGCATTAAACATTTCACATCTTTTAAGTCGTATTATTGCTTTAATACAGCAGTCTCCAGATGCACAAGTATTAGTCAGAGGAGATGAGCGGGTTGCTTATGGGGAAGTAGTAAACATTATATCATTATTACAAAAAGCAGGGGTAGAAAAAGTGGGATTACTGACAAAACCGATGGCTGATGAAAACTGATAACAGAAGTATGTTAGATAAATTCATGCCTTTTTTCGTAGCATTGTGTCTTCACGCCTTATTATTAGGTATCATGTTTTTCGGTGCTGAATGGTCCATAAAACCTAAACCGCCTCAAAAGACACTCGACAATATAATACAAGCGGTGGCTGTTGATGAAGATCAATGGTTGGCGTCCATTGAAGATAAAAAGCGTTTGAAGCAAGAAGAAGCGGCACGTAAAATTGCTGAAGAAAAGCAGAAAGCGGATGAATACGCACGTCAGATTGTTCTCACAAAGCGAGCAGCGGCTGAAAAGATTCGTAAGGCTGCTGAAGAGCAAGCGCGTATCACGGCTGAAAAAACACGTAAATTAGCTGAAAAAAAGGAAAAATTAAAGGAAAAAGCAAAGGAAAAAGCAAAGGAAAAAGCGCATAAAATTGCTGAAAAGAAGCTGAAAGCAAAGGAAAAAGCGCGTAAAATTGCTGAAAAGAAGCTGAAAGCAAAGGAAAAAGCACATAAATTAGCTGAAAAGAAACGAAAAGCGAAGGAAAAAGCACGTAAATTAGCTAAAAAGAAGGAAAAAGCGCGTAAAATTGCTGAAAAGAAAGAGAAAGCACGTAAAATTGCTGAAGGGAAGCGAAAAGCGGCTGAAAAGTCACGTATTTTAGCGGAAAAAAAGCAAAAGGCGAAGGAAGAACGTGCACGTCAAACCGAAAAACTTATGCGTTTAGCTAAAGAAGCAGAGGAAAAACGAAAAGCAGCACGTCAAAAAGCAAAAAAACAAAATAGAATTCAACAAATTGAAGCGCGTATTCGTCAACAAGTTGAAAGAAAATGGACACGACCTAGCGGTCATTATGGTGGCTTATCTTGTGTGATGGCCATACATTTAAACCCAAACGGCAGTGTAATAACAGCTAAAATACTCAAAAGTAGTGGCAACAGTAATTTTGATGCTTCGGCACTTAAAGCCGTTTATAAAGCATCTCCTTTACCCATTACGTTGGATGTATTTAGTGAATTTAGACAGTTTAACTTTAGATTTAGCAAATAGCTTACTCATGAGAATACTATTTTATTGTTTATTAACTTATTTTGCTTTGTTACAACAAAGCTATGCCACTTTAACCATCGAGATTACGGGTGGAACTGAAGGCGGAGGGCAACCTATCGCTATTGTGCCTTTTGTTTTAGAAACTGGCGTATCCTCTTTATCTGAAGATATCGTCAAAATTATTTCTGAAGATTTATATCGTACGGGACGTTTTGCCATCGATTCAAAAGATTCTTTATCAAAAGAACTTCTTGATTCAGTTAATATTCCATTTCCATTGTGGCTATCTAAAGGTATAGC
>DAOVZS010000062.1 GCA_030635005.1 Thiomargarita sp.
GGCCCATTGCAATCCAGCAACATTAATGGGCGCAAAAGCAGACAGTACAAATTCCCCTCGATAATCTTCATAAAGATCAAAACCAGTGACTCCAGAAAATGCAGAACGTGTACCTGGATTATCAACTCTTTGGAGACCGACGCTAGTATCTTTAAGTTCAATTTCATTAATGACTTCAGTGGATAAGCCGACTGCTTCCACAGATTTTTTGTAATCGATTTTATTTTCGATTAACATCCGACTATCATTTCGCATCGAACCATCAGCCGCTACAAGATACACTTCTCCTGTGTGACCAGATTCATCAAATTTCCAAACACGATGATTAGTCATGATATCATTAATGCTTTCAATGGAAATTTGAAAGATTAAAACACCAATTTTCTTTTCATCATCATCATAAATAGAAGCTCCAATAAAAGCAGCTTGCTGATTAAAAAAAGGCAAATATGACGTAAAGTCAACGAGATCAATATCTCCATGATGAGAGTGCATTATTTGTTCAAACGCTTGTCCAAACCCTGTTTTTGCATAGCTACCCGTTTTAAGAGACGTCGCAAAATCTAGTTTTTTGAGTACCGAATACACCACATTACCTGTTTCCGCATCCACTAATAAAATATCTTCAAAATTAAAACGCCTTTGAATGTCATGGAGATAGGGGTGATATTGACTATGTAGTTGTGTATAGCTAGAAGCATCTTGTGCAACAGAAAACTCTTCTTTAGTTCCTAGAGGATTAGGATTAGCAGCAATATAATAATATTGTAAAGCAATACTATTATCATCTAATTGATTAAGAGCCTCTATCATATCAGGCACGTCTGTCGTGTTAAGCAGGCGATACTCTTCAGAAAAGTCCTGAGTATAGTATTTTTCCAAGGCACTTTTATATTTTTGAATAGGTAAGGTCAAGGCGTCTTGTGTTTTATCAAGGCTTACATTGTCATCCTGAATATCAAATTCTGTATAAAGAGTTGCCTCCTCCTTAAATTTAGGATAAGCATCCTGAAAACCATGCATTGCTTCAATAATCGTTCTCGCATTGGCATAAACTTGCACTTGGTTAAAAACTAAATTGAAATATTTTTCAATTTGTGCTTTTTTTGCATCGCGGATATATGTAATATGGCTTCTCGCACTTTCTGTCAGTGCTTGTTGACCTTGTGTACTGGCGATTTTACTGGTAAATATAGCGGTAATCAGTACGGGGAGCACTGCAAGAACAGCAGAACCCAAGAACATTTTTTGACGTATTTTCATATATTTAAATTATCCTTATCATGTCGCTACTTTTGTAGCCAATGCTTCAAAAAAACTATAGTGTTCAAAATTAAACCACAGCTCTTCATTTTTTTCATAGCCTTTGTTAACATACGATGCTATATTACTTGGTAAAGGAGGTAGGGTGTTGAGTTCGTCATCATTAGTAAAGATTAAAGGTACGGGTAAACTTTCCACAATAAAGGCTCCAGCAGTTTTCCCTTCTCCTAATATTAATAACATCGATTTTTTAACATTCTCCTTTTTTTCTTGTTCTAATAGTTGATACAAGTCAAACACAGGTACAAAATTACCACGCATATTAATTAAACCTAATAACCAAGATGCTGTAAAGGGTATAGGACAAATAGGTAGTATATCAGATAATTCACTTGTAGCCTGTTGAGCGATCAAAAAACCGAATTTACCCACATGAAATCCCAAACGTCGGGAAGTTTTGACCCCTTCTTTATAGGTAAAATCCCTAAAATCTGCTTGATGTTCAATGGGACGGTTTAAAGCTTGACTTGGTGATAACTGTTCTGATTTCCTCATAGAAAACCTTACTTGGAATGGTAAATTTGTTAAGATTCGAGGCTAAATATGGGTATTCAATTTAGCCTTGAAAGAATTTTTTTAATACGTTCTCCTTGACAACTTAAGGCAATAGCCATTTTTGCAAGGGTTGACCATTAAAATGTAATAAAGCAGGTTCACGTCCTGGATAAGAAACCCATTCTGTAAAAGGTTTATTTTCAATCAAACCTTGACGTTCAATAAAATAACGTATGTAACGCATTGTTTTTTTGAGACGACGATCACGAATAGCTGCCAAAGCTTTTGTTGGAGTGTCATTGAAAGATACAGTCGTCAATTGTTCCTCACATTCTTGAGGAGATATTTGAGCTAAATTAGCCATTGTATCTACAACTCTACCTTTTTTGTTTCCTTGTAATCTTTTCATCACTGAAAACCAAGCAGATACTAACGTTTGTGCAAATTCTGGATGTTCGATTAAAGTTGAACGGCGTACCACAATGAGATCAAATATTTCTGTTGGAATTTGACGGCTATCAAATAATATTTTTGCATTATTGACATGAACAAGTTGATATAGTTCAGGATTTCCAGTCACAACTACATCAACTGTTTTATCACTGAGAAGTTTGGATACATCCATGTCAGCAGTATTAAGAATATTAACTTTTTCAAAAGGAATTTGATGGCGAATCAAATAACGATCAAAAAGATAATGGGGGGCAGAATGTTGAACTAAACCAATGGTTTTACCTCGGATATCAGTCTCAGCATTATGAGGCA
The DNA here is from genome assembly GCA_030635005.1 of Thiomargarita sp. Classification (GTDB taxonomy): domain Bacteria; phylum Pseudomonadota; class Gammaproteobacteria; order Beggiatoales; family Beggiatoaceae; genus DAOVZS01. The sequence goes on from DAOVZS010000062.1 coordinate 2,584, forward strand.
GTAGAATGCCTTCATTACCAATGTGATTACTGGTAATTAAGATAACATCAGCCTGAATATCACGTCTGACAATCTGAGCGATTGCATCAATATTTGATATTGCTATTGCATGAATTTCTTCTGTAATAAATTTATCAATGAGATCTTTATAATTGCCTGAAATAAATTTAATAGGCACATTCATTTTTGCATTTTCAAAACGTCCTTCTTCATTAGCAAGATACCAAGGCATCCAAGTCACTTTAGGTGCAACTGCAAAGGTGAGTGGTGTTGTTTGGTTCTTATCATTATTAGAATTTGCAGTATCAGTGCTTGTAATATCGCTCCTAAAATCACATGCACTCAAGAATAATACTACAAGCCCTAATAAATTATACACAATAATTGTGTGATTAAATGGCATTCTTCAACACTCCTACTGACCTAATTGATAATAATTTTATTAAAAATTTCATTTTATCAATTATGATAACTGATAAAAATACTTCCCTAATTACCAATGAGTATATTTGGTAAGTATTGTTTAAAAACGGTTTCTAATCCATCTTGTTGCACAGGTTTTGTTAAATATTCGTTTGCACCTGCCATTTTTCCTCTGATTTTGTCAAGACCTCCATCCTTTCCAGTCAACATGATAACAGGAGTGTTCTGAGACAATTTATGGGCTTTAATTTGCTTGCACACTTTAAGACCATCAATACCTGGTAACATGACATCTAAAAAGATAATGTTGTACACCTTTTCTTGTATATAATCAAGTGCAGCCTCTCCTGTTTCTGCAAAGTCGATATCCATACCATACAACTGTAATTGAATCTTCATATGTTTACGTACAGCAAAAGCATCATCAACAACCAAGGCTTTGATACCCGTCTTATTCGTATTTTTAGCAACTTTACCGGCCTCTTCGAGAATATCAATGTCATCTTCACCAACCATTGTGTCATCAGCAATACTCAATTCAGGTACAAATTTGAGTTCTTTGATAGTCACTTGATCAAGAATATCGAGTACCCTTTTTAATGTTAACGGACGACGCAAATATACTTCGTTAGTTATATTATTATCAGGTATCGTTTTACTACTTACTTTAATCGCTGGAATGTTGTTGTGATGTACATTAAAACTTTTCCACTCACTCCGTGCATTAGAATCATCAATATCAACAAGTATAATGTTTGCCGTTTCACGTTCTGTTGAATTGAGTAGCGTATATTGTCTTATACGTGCTGTCGCTAGTTTGAAAATACTACCTAAGGTCTTTTGTTCATTAGATGTGTGACCAAATATAGCGACTTTAAATATTTTTTTCTCCATAAACTACTATATTCCTATTTTATTTAACTACTGTAATATATAGCATTATCCGTTTGAGTCAACTACAACCTTTAAAGACTATGTTGGAAATATTAGACATGTTTTGTATGTTATTCAATTGATAGACTGCTATATATTTTATGCAAAGTCCAAACCTGTTTACATAATTGTTCCACATTTCCATCATTGTAAATAACATCATTTGCGATTGTAAGCCGTCTCTCTCGTTTAGCTTGAGCTTTGATTATTTGTTCAGCATCATTATAAGCTAATTTATCACGTAACATTAAACGTTGACGTTGTAATTCTACTGAACAATCAACTACTAACACACGATCAACTGTATTTTGCTGTCGTGTTTCCAATAATAAAGGAATACTTAATAAACAATAAGAACAACATAATTTCGATACGTGTTCTTGCATTGTGTGTCGAATACGAGGATGTAAGATTTTTTCTAAACGTTGGCGTTGTTCACTGTCTGCAAATATGAGTTGACGTAATTTCGCACGATTAAGATGACCATTATTTTTAATCATCTCAACTCCAAATATTTTAATAATATGCTTAAATGCAGGTTTACCTGGTTGAACTAATATTCTCGAGATCTCGTCTGCATCTATGACAGGAATGCCAAGCGTTATAAAAAAGTTGGATACTGTTGTTTTACCAGATGCTATGCCTCCTGTCAAGCCTATTTTTAGTGGATTGCCCATAAGAGTTGTGTCAATTGTTCTCCCCATAATAGGCTGATCCAACCTGCAGCAGCAAGATAGGGACCAAAGGGAATCGGTACATCTTTATTATGCTTGTAAAAAATGATGAGTAATATACCCACACTTGCGCCTACAATTGAAGAGAGTAAAATAATGATAGGTAACATTTGCCATCCCATCCAAGCACCTAAAACTGCCAATAATTTAAAATCACCATATCCCATCCCCTCTTTTCCTGTGATGAGTTTAAAAATCCAATATATTGACCATAATGATACATAACCTACCATTGCTCCGATCACGCTAGATTCCAATGTTATATTGTATAATCCAAACACATGACACAATATACCAAGCCATAATAAAGGGAGTAGAATATCATCAGGTAATAATTGATGATCAAAATCAATCATGCTGCTGGCCAACAATGCCCAAGTCAATACCAATGCAGCCAATAAGGGCCAACCAAATCCAAAGTGCACGGCTGTCAACACTGCTAAAATTGCACTGAGTGCTTCAATCAATGGGTAACGTATAGAAATACTTTTATGACAGGCTGTACATTTTCCACGCTGCCAAATATAGCTTAATATGGGTATATTCTCTAGTGCTGTAATTTGATGTTGACAATGTGGACAACGAGATCGGGGAACCATCAAATTAAAATCTTGCATGGTTTTCGACACTGATTCATGACATTGTTCCTGCCATTCACGCTCCATCATAATTGGTAAACGATAAATGACAACATTGAGAAAGCTACCGATAATCAATCCTAAAAGTGCCACAACAATAAGCACTGCTTGAGGTTCCGCGGCAAGATACGTAAATACTGTCATATTACATCACACCGCCCATTGCAAAGATGGGTAAATACATCGCAATCACTAATCCACCAATCAAAACACCTAAAAACGCCATGATAAGGGGCTCCATCATTGAACTCAAAGAGTCTACCGCATTATCAACTTCTTCTTCATAATAGTCAGCAACTTTATTTAACATCTGATCAATATTACCTGATTCCTCACCGATTTGTGTCATTTGTACACACATATTTGGAAACACACCTTGAGCACGCATACTTTCTGCTAACGGTATTCCAGTAGCAACATCATTTTTGATCTCAATGGAAGCCTCATAAAAAACAATATTACCTGTTGCACCTGCTACAGAATCCATTGCTTCTACTAAGGGGGTTCCTGCAGCAAACATAGTAGCTAGGGTACGAGAAAAACGTGCTAATGCGGATTTTGTCAGAAGTTCACCAAATAATGGGAGTTTTAATGAGATTCTTTGCAAAAAATTATTAAAAGCTTTAATACGTTTTTTTGCTTGTGAGAATGCAACAACCAATGCACCCAGTACTCCAAAAATAATCATCCAATAGGCCACCATGAAATCTGACATTTCCACTACCATCTGTGTAAATGCGGGGAGATCAGCACCGAAACTGCTAAACATATCTGAAAAAACGGGAACAACATACACCAACAAAATCGCACTCACAATTAAGGCCACTACGAGTACAGAAATAGGATATTTAAGTGCACCTTTAATTTTTTTCTTAATACTTTCACTTTTTTCTTTATAAACCGCTAACTTAGTTAAAAGCGTTTCCAAAATACCCGCTTGTTCACCCGCATGAACTAAGTTACAAAAAAGATCATCAAAATGATCGGGATGTGCACGTAACGCCTCTGCCATTGTGCCCCCTGCTTCCACTATACTTTTAATATCTTGTACCAGGATTTGAAATTTTGGTTTTTCATGACCTTGACCTACGAGATCAAATGATTGAATGAGTGGAACACCAGAGGTCATCATAGTAGACATCTGACGTGCAAACATCGCAATATCTCCAGGATCAACAGCTTTTCCCCCAACACCAAATAGGGGTTTAGGTTTTTTCCTAACTCTGAGATTATGTATGCCTTCTTTCCTCATGGTCACCTTAATTTGGACTTCACTAATCCCAATCTTTTCTCCTTTACGCTTTTTTCCTTTTTTATCTGTGCCACTCCAAACAAATGTGATTGCTTGTTTAGCTTTTGCTTTACTTTGTTTCATAATGCTTCCTGGTATATGTCAAAAACGAAAATGGGAGGGGCTGTGTATTAACGACTTTATAGTGTGACACGATCAACCTCTGCCAATGAAGTCAAACCATCCTTTGCCTTTTTTAAGCCAGATTTTCGCAAATCAGGAATCCCTTCACGTTCTGCTTGATCAGCTAAATCAATAGCTGTCTTGCCATCCATAATTAATCGTTTCATTTCGTCTGAAATCGGCATTACTTGATAAATACCGACACGTCCCTTGTAACCCGATTCTCCACATCTATCACATCCTTTTGGATTAGGTCCATATAATTTGAGTTCGGGAATGTCCTCTTCTGTAAAACCAGCATCTCTTAATACAGAATCAGGAAGTTTTTCTTCTACTTTACACTTACAAAGACGACGACATAAGCGTTGTGCCATAATGAGATTGACAGCTGTGGCAATTGCAAAAGGTTTAATGCCCATATCAATCATACGCGTCAATGTTTGGGGGGCATCATTAGTATGTAACGTAGACATCACCATGTGACCAGTCGTTGCGGCCTTAATAGCAATACCTCCTGTTTCAAGATCTCGTATTTCTCCCACTAATATGATATCAGGATCTTGTCGTAGAAAGGCTTTCAGTGCCTTGCTGAACGTCATACCTGTTTTTTCATCAATTTGAACTTGATTAACACCGGGAAGGTTAATTTCCACAGGATCTTCAGCTGTGGAGATATTGACACCTTCGGTGTTAAGAATATTAATACCGGTGTAAAGGGAGACTGTTTTACCACTTCCTGTAGGACCAGTCACTAAAACCATACCATAAGGATTGGCAAGTGCTGCAAGATAAAGACGTTTTTGTTCTTCTTCATAGCCCAGAATATCAATATTAAGGTTAGCCGCTGAGGAATCAAGAATACGCATTACGATCTTTTCACCCCACAATGTGGGACAAGTACTCACCCGAAAATCAATAGAAAATGTGTCAGACATTTTGAGTTTGATGCGTCCATCTTGTGGCACACGACGTTCTGACACATCCAAGCGTGACATCACCTTAATACGTGCAGCCAATTTTCTTGCGGGTTTGGGAGAAAACGTTGCAATCTCTTGAAGCATACCATCAACGCGAAATCGTACCCGATACATTTTTTCATAAGGTTCAAAATGTAAATCAGAAGCGCCCATATCTATGGCCTTGTGGAGCATTTTATGCACAAATTTAACAATAGGGGCTTCTTCTTCCTCTTTGTCGTCTTTTGTATCTGCCTTCTCCTCCTCTTCCTCTCCTTCGTCTAAATCAGTAAAAGAATCATTCCCACTGTCTGCATAAGCACTCATCGTGCTATCAATGAGTTTAATAGCCTTTTCAATCGTTTGGGCGAGCTTATTTAAATCAACTACAATTGCTGAGGTTGCCATTTTAGCAGAAAACCCCATAGATTTAAGCCCGTCTTTATTTGCGGGATCAGAAACTGCAATATATAAGTGCTGACCCCGCTTAAAAATGGGAATGGCTAAAGCAGAATTTTCTTCTTTATATTTTTGTAATTGTTTTTTTAACGATTCCACACCGACAAGTTCAATAAGATTCTCATTAAGTTCAATGCTAGTGATATCTAATAATGGAAAATTAAATTCTTCGGCAGCAGCTTGAGCAACATCAGAGCTATCAACCAATTTTTCTTGTACCACATACGTGACAAATGATGATGATTTCGTTTTATCAAATGCTGTTTGTGCGTCTTTCTCTTTCAATAATCCTTTTTTAACTAAATTACGTGCTATTCCGAGCAGTGTAATTTTTTTCACTTTTTTTGATTTGTTGTCTTCTACGTTTGTGTATTCAGTATCTTCAGATGTTGTAGACATATTTCAAGTTTATTGTATAGTTATATGAATCATTATATTGTTAGAAAATTTCTGAGTAACGCATGTCCTTCTTGTGTCAAGATAGATTCTGGATGAAATTGTACACCGAAAATGGGTAATTCTTTATGTTGTATCCCCATAATCTCTTCTTTTGAACCTGTCGAAGATTGTGTCCATGCGGTTATTTCAAAACAATCAGGTAGTGTCGTTTTTTCAATAACGAGACTATGGTAACGTGTTGCCTCAAAAGGATTGGATAATCTTTGAAAAATACCTGTACCCGTATGGTAAATCATGGAAGTTTTACCATGCATAATTTTATGTGCATGAACAATTTTTCCTCCAAAAGCTTGCCCAATACTTTGATGTCCAAGGCACACACCAAGCAAAGGTATTTTTTTCGAAAATGCTTGAATAACTGCAATAGAAATTCCCGCTTTATCGGGAGTACACGGACCTGGAGAAATCACTATTTTTTTTGGGGCTAATGTTTCAATCTCATTTAGGTCAATTTGATCATTACGAAAAACTTTTACTTGTGCTCCTAATTCACCAAAATATTGTACAAGGTTATAGGTGAAAGAGTCATAATTATCTATCATCAATAACATAAATTATTATTCCTTTAATCCTGCAGAAGCCATTGCAACTGCTTTAAACATAGCACGTCCTTTATTCATAGTTTCTTCCCATTCTTTTGTGGGTATAGAATCAGCAACAATCCCTGCACCAACCTGAATATGTAAAATTTGATCTTTAATCACTGCGGTGCGGATAGCAATTGCTGTATCCATATTACCATGCCATGTGAGATATCCTACAGCTCCCCCATACACCCCCCGTTTTATCGGTTCTAATTCATTAATGATTTCCATTGCCCGTATTTTTGGAGCACCACTTAGGGTGCCAGCTGGAAAAGTAGCACTCAAGACAGATAATGCATTAAGTTGTGGTTGTAATTGTCCCGTGACATTGGAAACAATATGCATCACATGAGAATATCGTTCTATAATCATCTTTTCAGTTAATCGGACGCTACCCGTTTTAGCTACCCGTCCAACGTCATTTCTACCCAAATCAATAAGCATCAGGTGTTCTGCACATTCTTTGGGATCTGCAAGCAATTCTTTTTCTAAGGCTAAATCTTCAGTCTCATTATTTCCCCGAGGACGTGTTCCTGCAATGGGACGTACAGTAATTTTTTCAGCTTCTAAATGGACTAAAATTTCTGGTGAAGATCCTACAATATGAAAATCTCCTAAATCTAAAAAATACATATAGGGTGATGGATTACCACAACGTAAGGCACGATATACATTGATGGGGGGGACTTCACAAGCTATAGATAAACGTTGAGAAAGGACAACTTGCATAATATCACCTTCAACAATATATTCTTTAGCCCGATCCACCGCCTGTTCAAAATCTTGTTGGGGAAATCCTGATTTGAAATCGCTTTCTTGAATATTATGAACTGTGCTTGTATGGAGTTGGGATTGTTTTAAATTATTATTATATAAACGTTCAACTAAATGATCTAAACGTTGTTGTGCTTTAGCATAAGCATTTGGTTGTGAGGGGTTAGCATGAATAATAAAATATAACTTTCCTTTAAGGTTATCAAAAACAACCACTTCATCAGAAACCATTAAAAGAATATCGGGTGTTTTTAATGAATCTTGAAGATTGTCTTTTGCTAAATGGGGCTCAATATAATGCACCGTCTCATAACCAAAATAACCTACTAATCCTCCCGTAAAACGGGGTAAATCAGATAATTTTGGTACCTGAAACGTTTCAAGAAAATCTGCAATCCATACAAGTGGATTAACAGCGTGTGTTTTTTCTACGAGTGTATGATTAGTATATACTGATACTTCATTCCCATAAACTTGCACAATGGTTTGAGCTGGTAAACCAATAATTGAGTAACGTCCCCATTTTTCACCGCCTTGCACAGATTCAAATAAATAAGAATAAGCACCTTTAGCTAATTTTAAGTAAACACTTAAAGGCGTATCGATATCAGCCAAAATATTGTAGGTAACAAGCGGGTATTCTGATAA
>DAOVZS010000046.1 GCA_030635005.1 Thiomargarita sp.
GAATACGCCAACCTTTTAATGTTAATTCCATTGCATTGGCTGTGGCAACAGCCAGTTTAAATGAAACTGACTATCTTAAAAAGAGTATTGCTTTAAATCGTGCCGGATTACAACAATTAACACACGCTTTTGAAAAAATGGGCTTATCTTATATTCCTTCTTTAGGCAATTTTTTAGCGGTGAATGTTCATGATGGGATGAAAATGTATGACGCTTTATTACATAAAGGTGTGATTGTTCGTCCCATTGGAGGTGGATATGGCATGCCACAACATATTCGGGTAAGTGTGGGTTTAGCGTCAGAAAATGACGCATTCCTTCGTGCTTTAATTAAAATGAACACGATTGTTTAGCAGCGCGACTCACTAAAGTCGTGATATCAAAACGACTGGGTATCGTCAGTGCTTTTAAAAAAGGAGCGATATCTCCCTTTTTTAAGATGCCATCCCAATTCGTAAAATTAACACGTGAATAGCAAAAGCGTTGGCTTGGAACACACCACCACTCTATTTTTGATACACCTGTCTGATGCGTATCATACGAAAGGGCATAACGCTGCTGTATTTTAACAGACACATGACGATCACGTAATGCTTGTATATCTCCCTCATAAAATAAAACAAAGGCTTTGTGTGTACTTTTACATTCAAGAGACTTAATCACAAAAACCGTTTCTCCGATTTTCAAGTTAAATTCTGGCATCAACGGATCAGTTATGTTTGGAATATTTTTTTCTATCTGTTTAACAGGTGATGCTTGTACGGTGATAGGGGGAGGCACTTTTGTGCTCACTTTTTTTTCTATGTCTACTATTTTTTCTACTTTTTCAATCTTATTAACGACGACTGCAATCTCTTTTTGTTCTTGAAATGTGGTACAAGAGACATTATTAATAATTATTCCAATCATTAGAACGTTTTTAAAAAAATACATAAGATATATTCAGAAAATTATTAACTTGACTTTTTATTTTAAGTTTTATACAATGCATTAAGTTAATTGTTATTGCTCTATTCGTCTAGTGGCCTAGGACATCGCCCTCTCATGGCGGAAACAGGGGTTCAAGTCCCCTATGGAGTACCATTTATAATATGAAATTTTGTAGTGATTGTGGATCAGCACGTGTTGTACAAAAAGTGCCAGCAGGGGATAATGTACCCCGTTTTATCTGTGAAGAATGTCACCTTATTCATTATCAAAATCCTAAAATTGTCACAGGATGTTTGCCTGTATGGGAAGATAAAGTGTTATTGTGTAAACGTGCGATTAAGCCACGTTATGGATTATGGACTTTGCCCGCAGGATTTATGGAAAATAATGAAAGCGTTGAGCAAGCAGCCATCCGTGAAACATGGGAAGAAGCACAGGCTAAAGTTGAGCAGTTGAGTTTATATATGGTACTCAGTTTGCCGCATATCAGTCAAGTATATATGATGTTTCGAACACAGTTGTGTGATATTAACTTTGCACCGGGTATCGAAAGTTTAGAAGTACAATTGTTTCATCAAAAAGACATTCCTTGGAATGATCTTGCGTTTCCCGTGATACACCGTACATTAACACATTATGTTCAAGATTATGTCACAGGACAATTTCCATTGCATGTCGGCGACATTATCAAAACAAGTTGTACACAACACCCTCATTTTCATTACGATATCTAGCATTTTTGACCAATTAACAATGCCTCATTCCGAAAACCTTTCTTAATATCGCCCACATTCCCTTCTTCACAATACACAATAATCTGTAGTTTCTGACATAAGTGCAATAATTCATTGTCCGCTAAACGAAACACAGGATTTTGAGGTCCTCCAGACGTACTCACCTTACAACGTGTAAAGGTTTGATAAAAAAGTAAGCCATTAGGTTTCAGGGCATCTATCAGAAAAGGCACTAAGCTTCTCTCTAAAAAATGACACACCACAATCACATCAAAGGTATGAGGGAGCGGCGGAGAAACAACAACATCACGACATTCAGTATGAATGAGCACCTTGTGCTTTTTAGCATGTGCTTGTAAATGTACAAGTGCAGTATCAGCATAATCCCAAGCATACGTTTCTAAACCATGTTTTGCCAGTAAGACAGTATTTGCACCCAAACCTGATGCTAAATCGAGTGCTTTCCCTTTCGAAGGCAATAAATGTGTATATGCAGAAAGCACCTGAGATGATTGTGGTACTTGCGTTAGAGTCTGGTAACGGCTATTCCAATCATGAGCATTTTTCATTTTAATTTCACGTCCAAAAACATACAAAAGCAATACTAGTATGTATATAAGAAATACCATGCAATCATAAGTGCACATATAACAAAAATAACCCAAGTCTTCGCCAAAATCTTGTAAATCTGAGATGAATTATCAGCACACTTCCACACAGATCTTAAAGCCCATATAATATAAGGTCCACTCAAAACGATTGCAAAAAATTGTATAAAATTACCTGTTATCGGTGACATTAGACTGGTAATCGCTGAAAGAACAGCAAGAATGATTGTGCCAAAAAATATGTTATAAATCCAAAATACCTTCCAAAGCGGCGTTTTCCCGTGCCAAGCATCTATAAATAAATCACCCGCATCCTCATCTTGAGTATTTGGCTGATACACTTCTATATGATCATTCCAATCAGTATCGTGAACATTCCAAGTACGTGCCCAATAAATAAAAAATGTATCTATGACAGCAATAATCGCTTTAAAAACATATTTAGCAGCGGCTAAAGCGGCGGCATCGGCTAAACCAAAAACAGGAGCCCACACAAGCAAACCATATAATACGGTATCAAGTGCTTGAGAAGACAGGGTAGAGACATTATTTCGTAACCAAAGATGCTTACCCCCGGTTTCCTTTTTAAAATAATGAAATATCCAGACATCAAAACTTTGTGAAATCAGATAGGCAAACAGAGAACCAAACACAAAAAGAGGTGCAAAACCAAATAAAGTGGTCATGGCGTCATGTACGTTACCTGCAAATTCCGCATGATCTGGCATTTGTGATGGTAAAAACAATAAGCTAATATAAATCACCAAAATCATAATCACACTGGCCACAAAACCTAATAATACAGCACGTTGTCCCTCTCTCCGACCATATTTTTCACTTAACAAATCTGTGGCAAAATAAATACCAGAATATAGTATGACACCTAAGCTGGTTTCCAAACCAAGAATAACTGTGAGTTTAGGGCCTTGCAAATTACTTAACATAACATTAAGTATCACAACTGTATATAAGCCCATTTTGCCAAACATTCTATACAACACAAGCGCGATACCTAAATCAATGGCAACGGTCACTAACCATAACCAATCTTGATGTATCGCAAAAAAATTTTGAATCAATAATGACAAATCTGATAAATAAGAGAGAAATAATGACAACATGTTTTTTTCTTGCCCATCAATAGGTGCGATTACATGATATTTAATGATAACAATAATGTATTAATGAGTCAAATAACGACAGACTCATTTTTATTGATAATGATGTAGTTTATCATAGATTCAATATTAAATTTTTAGGGATTGAAACTGTCTAGAATATCCCTATATATGTATAAATATCATTATTTATCGCAACGAGAAACTTTAAATGACTATAGAAGCCCATAAAGAAACCCTAGGTTTTCAAACCGAAGTCAAGCAATTACTTGACCTCATGATACATTCATTGTATAGCAATAAAGAGATTTTCTTACGAGAATTGATTTCTAATGCGTCAGATGCGGCTGACAAGTTACGTTTTGCAGCGTTATCAGATGATGATTTGTATGAAGGCGAAACAGATTTAAAGATTTGGGTAGATTTTGATAAAGATGCACAAACTGTGACGATACGTGATAATGGTATTGGGATGTCACGTGAAGAAGTCATAGAGAATATTGGCACGATTGCAAAATCAGGCACTCAAGAATTTTTTAAGACGCTCACTGGTGATAAAGCTAAGGATACCCAACTCATTGGACAATTTGGAGTAGGCTTTTATTCTGCTTTTATTATTGCTGATAAGGTCACTTTGATCACACGACGTGCTGGGCTAAAATCCACACATGGGGTTAGATGGGAATCTGCTAATGAGGGAGAATATAACCTTGAGACGATAGAACGTCAACAACATGGTACGGAAGTCATTTTACACTTACGTGCTGATGAAGATGAATTTTTATCCGATTACCGTTTGCGTACCATCATTCAGAAATATTCAGATCATATTACTTTGCCTATCGTGATGCAGAAAGTCACGACAGATGAAGAGGATAAAGATAAAAAAATCATCGAAGATGAGGTAGTGAATACCGCAACAGCCTTATGGGTGCGTTCTAAAAACGAAATCACAGATGAGGAATATACAGAATTTTATAAACATGTGGCGCATGATTTTGAAGCCCCATTAGCACGCATTCACAATAAAGTTGAAGGCAAACATGAATATACGACATTGTTATTCATTCCAGCCCGTGCCCCCTTTGATTTATGGGATCGTAATAATCACAAAGGCGTGAAATTATACGTGCGACGCATATTTATTATGGATGATAACGATAAATTGTTACCGTCTTATTTACGTTTTATGCGCGGTGTGATTGATAGTAATGATTTACCTTTAAATATTTCACGGGAAATTTTACAACATAATAAGCAACTTGATGCCATTCGTTCAGGTGCGGTGAAAAAAATTCTCAGTGCTATTGAGAACTTAGCGAAAAATGAACCTGAAAAATATGTCACTTTCTGGAAAGAATTTGGTAGAGTGATGAAAGAAGGGGTTGTAGATGATCAAGGTAATAAACCCCGTATTTCTAAATTATTACGTTTTTCAAGTACCTTTGATGATAATGCACTCCCCATGATTTCACTGGAAGACTATGTGGGACGTATGAAAGAAGGGCAAGAAAAGATCTACTATGTGACTACAGATAGTTTTGCTGCTTCAAAAAACAGCCCACATTTGGAAATTTTCCGTAAAAAAGGGGTGGAAGTCTTATTGCTTTCTGAACAAATTGATGAATGGTTGGGGACACATCTGAACGAATTTGAAGGTAAAACCTTACAATCCGTGACCAAAGGTGAGCTCGATTTAGGGACTTTAGAGGATGCTGAGGAGAAAAAAGAGGTTGAAAAAGCTGCTGATAGCTTTAAAGCGATATTAGAACGTATCACAACAACCTTGGGCGATAAAATCAAAGAAGTACGGATTACACATCGTTTAACCACATCACCTGCGTGTATTGTTGCTGATGAAAATGCCATGGATGCGAGTTTAGAACGCTTACTGAAATCAGCAGGACAAGGGATACCCGGCAGTAAACCCATCATGGAAATTAATCCACAACATCCTATCATCAATGCACTCAAAGATGAAAAAGATGATGATCGTTTTAAAGATTGGACCTTATTGTTATTTGATCAAGCCTTATTGAGTGAAGGGGGACAGTTGGATGATCCCGCCACTTTTGTGAAACGCATGAATGATATGTTAGTTAGCATGGGAGATCTTTCTGCATCTCCTATTATTACGCTTGATAATTAAAATAATAGATAGATGATTAATTCATGTTACACCTAGGGCGTTGCCCCAGGCTGATATATCTCGCCCTTTCAGGGCTTGTATCCTTTTTTTGAAAGGGTGTAACATGAATTATAAAAAAGTCACTTGACTTTTTTATAAAAAAAAAGTATCCTTATCAGCACTTTTGAAACTTATAAAAAAAGTGGTGCAATTGTCTTGACTTTTGTTTGAGAACAGATTATAGTACTCAAAATAGTTAAAGCAGCCGTTCTGTACAAGTGGAGAGGTGTCCGAGCGGTCGAAGGAGCACGATTGGAAATCGTGTGTACGTTTTATTGGCGTACCGAGGGTTCGAATCCCTCCCTCTCCGCCAATTATTATGGTAGTTTGTGTTTGTCCCCTCGCAATGTTGTTGTTGTGAACCCCGTCAGGTCCGGAAGGAAGCAGCGGCAGCAATAATAGCATGTGCCGAGGTAGGGCTGATGCAGACTGCCACCCTCAGACTTGTCATACAACTGATAATTTAATCACTGATATGGCTTATCAAGTTTTAGCCCGCAAATGGCGTCCCCGAAATTTCCCTGAAATGGTAGGTCAAGCACACGTCCTACAAGCCTTGACAAATGCCTTAGAACATAATCGCCTTCATCATGCCTATTTATTTACAGGTACACGTGGTGTTGGAAAAACAACAATAGCACGTATCTTAGCGAAATCCTTGAATTGTGAAAAGGGAGTGACTGCTGATCCTTGTGGCACATGTGCTGCTTGTTCTGATATTGATAAAGGGCGTTTTGTTGATTTAATTGAAGTCGATGCTGCATCACGTACCAAAGTTGAGGATACACGTGACTTATTAGATAATGTACAATATGCACCCACACAAGGTCGTTATAAAGTCTATCTGATTGATGAAGTACACATGTTATCTAGCCATAGTTTTAATGCCTTATTAAAAACTTTGGAAGAACCCCCTTCCCATGTCAAATTCTTACTCGCAACCACTGATCCACAAAAATTACCCCAAACAGTATTATCACGTTGTTTACAATTTAATCTCAAACGTTTGCCCATTGATGAGATTAGTCAGCATTTAATCAAAGTGATTACAGCAGAAGGGATTCAGTATGAAGATCCCGCCATCAATTTATTAGCAAAAGCAGCCGATGGCAGTTTACGAGATGCCTTAAGTTTATTAGATCAAGGGATTGCGTATGGGGGGGGATCATTATCAGGCGCTGATATGGCGAGCATGTTAGGTAATTTAGATACCCATGTGATTGGAGAACTCATTCGGTTATTAGCTGCTAAAGATGGGACAGGGTTATTACAATGTGTGGCACACTTATCCGAACAAAATCCAGATTTTGTCAGTGTTTTAGGGGAAATACTCTCATTATTACAACAAATTGCATTAGCACAAGTCATCCCATCTGATGAACAGGAAATTGTACAATTAGCAGAACAATTATC
Source organism: Thiomargarita sp. (assembly GCA_030635005.1). Lineage (GTDB taxonomy): Bacteria > Pseudomonadota > Gammaproteobacteria > Beggiatoales > Beggiatoaceae > DAOVZS01. Next base: position 6,992 of record DAOVZS010000046.1, read on the forward strand.
CCCAGAAGATGTACAGTTATTTTATCAGATTGCTTTAATTGGGCGACGTGATTTACCCCTTTCTCCAGAGCAACGGGGGGGATTTGAAATGGTGATGTTACGTATGTTGACTTTTCGACCAGAACAACAGGCTGTTCAAACGGCTCAAAAACCAGCACCTGTAAGCAGATCCACACCGCCTCCTGTCCAAAATGCTCCAAATATACAGAATGCTACTCAAAATACAGAGAGTCAAACGAATGATTGGGGCAATATTGTACAATCTTTACCGCTCCATGGCATGCTCAAACAACTTGCGGTGAATTGTGCTTTGAAACAACGTACTGCTAAGAAGTGGACATTAGTGTTACCCCTCCAGCGTAAATCTCTTTTCAATAAAAGCAGAGAAAAAGACTTAGAAATCCTCCTACAAAAACATCTGGGTGAAGACATCCGTGTACATATCGCTGTCGAAGATCATGCGATAGAAACCCCTGCGATTCAACAACAACGTGTTCAAGAAAATCATCAAGAATATGCAGCCACTAAAATTAATGAAGAGCCTTTTGTGAATTATATGAAAGAACACTGTGATGCACGTGTTGTATCAATCAATACTGCAGCCCAATAAAATAGGAATTTTTATCATGAATCACAATTATTTCCGCACCTTATTATCATTTTTACTCTCAATAATGCTCACTGGTTGTAGTGCCGATGAAGCAGATAAGCAGGATGATTCTTGGTGGGATCAATCCAAACAAGCTGTCAACAATATGTGGGATACTTCCACGCAACATATTGATACAGACGCTATCAAGAAAAAAAATGAGGAACTTTTTGCTAAAATTTGGGGAGAAATCACGCCAACGCTTGAAGAAGTGTTACACCTTGAAGGGGAACATGAGGCTTTACCTAATTCAGCTTGGATATTAAGAGATAAGGAAGACAATCAGGAAGATATCGATGAATTACTGGATGAAGCGGTCAGTATTTTAAGTATGTCCCATTCTGATCAAACGCGACAAGAGATTCGTGATATTGAAGCAGAAATTCGAGCATTTAAAAAAACGATTGCTGAATATCATCAAGCGAAAGTGACTGCCCCTACCAGTTCTGCTTGGGTAAAGACGGTGCAAGATTATGAGGATAAGATTGTAGCCCTGAATAAGCGTATTGAACAAAAAAATAAGAAAATTATTGAACTCAAAGAAAGATTTGCTCAGGAATTGGCACAAAAAGGCTTATTTATCAGCTCTGAACAATTAGAAGTCTTGCTATCAAGTGTGGTTGGAGATGATATCATTCAAAGCAGCGTGGTGTATGACAATGTCAAACAAATCAGTCAACAGTTAATGGAATTAACGATTAGCACGGGTGAAGACATTGAGATTAGCCAACGTTATTATGGGATGTATACCGTCTTATTAAAAACATTAATACACATGCAAAAAACGTTTATTGGTAATATTGATACTAAATATCTACCCAGAATAGACAAAATAGCGGTAGAAGTTCAAAATCTTAAGAAAGACACGATTTATTTTTTACGTAGAGAACGGGATAATAATAGTCATCAGCATTTGAAAGCTAATTTAGATGCTCAAAAGTTAACCTTACAAACGGCTACTTTATATAAAAGACATTTACTGGGGCAACGTGGAAAAATGGTTAAGGCGATGGAAAAAACAGATTCTGATTTACAAATAGCACAAAACACGTATAAAACGGTCAGACTGAGTGGTGAATTAGTTAATTTATTACGCACTAGCCAAAAATCTTTTGAATTATTGCTTAATATTCAAGTGCCTGAATTATTACTGTTTGAAAATAAGCAGATGAAACAAGAATTTGCCATACTGACTAAGAAATTGGCACAATAATGCCCGTAATTCGGATCATTTTTTCTCACTTTTATAGGATAGAAACATCATGAAAGGTGGACTTGTCGGCTTAATGAAACAAGCCCAAAAGATGCAGACAGATTATCAAGAAGCACAAGAAGAATTAGCACATATGGAAGTCAGTGGTGAATCTGGTGCGGGTATGGTTAAAGTGATGATGACAGGACGACATGATGTCTTACGCGTCGAACTGGATACTGCTTTGATGGCGGAAGATAAAGAAATGATAGAAGATTTGCTGGCAGCCGCTGTCAATGATGCGGTACATAAAGTTGATAAAATTAGTCGCGATAAATTATCTGGATTAACAGGGGGGATGGGATTGCCTGAAGGCATGAAAATGCCGTTTTAAAGGGGCGTCATGAACAATCCTTGTTCTGCGACACTCTTTAAATGGTTTCAAACGTCATTAGGGCGACGTGTATTCAGTGAGGAAACCATGGCCATGCAACAAATTTTACCGCATTTGTTTGGGTATCATTTGTTGCAAATTGGCAATTTAGGCTATGGTTCTTTATTAGAAAGCAGTCTCATCAGACATCGTTGTGTGCTCAGCCAGTTTGCTTATACGATGAGTCCTCCTTATTCGAGTGTATACGCTGATTCAGATGCCTTACCTTTTGCACATGATAGTATTGATGTTGTATTGTTACCGCATATTTTAGAATTTGAAGATAATCCACATGATATATTACGTGAAGTAGAACGCATTTTGATTCCTGAAGGATCTGTCGTGATATTAGGTTTTAATCCATTGGGAATATGGCGTTCTTTTTTTGTGCGTAAAGGTCCCAGTTGTGGTCACTTTTTATCTCTTCTCCGTCTTAAAGATTGGTTAGCCTTATTAGGTTTTGATGTCGAACAACAGTCAACCTTTTGTTTTTCATTACCTTTTCATAATCAACGTTTTAAATCTTATACGTTGTTGTTGGAAAAAATCGGAGAACGTTGGTCAAACCATTTTGGAATTGTGTATTTATTGGTTGCAAAAAAAAGGAGAACGACCATTACGCCTATTGGTTCTAGTTGGAATACGCATCTTACGGGTGCTTTAGTCACAGAGAACGCGCAATTCAATCAGGAAAAGAAAATATGCGTAAAATCGTCTTAGATACAGAAACCACTGGTCTTTCTACTGAAGACGGACACCGTATTATTGAAATTGGCTGTATAGAAATTGTCAATCGACAAGTCATCCAAACGCATTACCACCAATATATAAATCCCAATCGCAAAATTGATGTTGAGGCTACAAGGGTTCATGGTATTAGTATTGAAGATCTTCACGATAAACCCAATTTTGCTGATATTGCACCAGAATTTATGCAGTTTATTGACGGTGCAGAATTAATTATTCACAATGCACCGTTTGATGTGGGATTTATCGATTATGAGTTGCAATTATTAAAGCAAAATTGGAAACCCCTCGACCAATATTGCACTATTTTCGATACATTAGCACTCGCCAAAAAGATTCATCCCAGTCAAAGAAATACACTGGATGCATTATGTAAACGTTATAATATAGATTCTTCCAAAAGAACATTGCATGGGGCGTTACTGGATTCCGAACTTTTGGCTGAGTTGTATTTAATCATCACAGGGGGGCAAGTCAGCTTATTAGGAAAAGAAGTGACATCATCCAAAACTCAAGATAATATGATTAAACGTATATCATCCAAAAGAGCTCCTTTAGCCATACAGAGTCCGACTGTTGAAGAATTGAAACATCATCAAACCTGTTTAACAGCGATTGATACAGAAAGTGGCGGAAAGTGTTTGTGGCGTACTTTATAGCCTCACATCAACCCAGACTAAACGGTGATCTGAACTTTTTTCAATTAAATGATATAAGGGGTGAGCTCTTTGGGGCAAAAAAACACCTGAAACGCCCAGTTTAAAAGATTTTGAAGGCAACACATAATCCACCTGTAATCCCCAACTACTGGTAGGATGTGCTGGAATAGTATGAATATTATCATGCTTGAGCAGTTGATGAATCGCATTATCAAGACTATCCCCTTTCCTAGGATCAGCATTCATATCACCCATAATCACAAAAGGGCACTTAGGTGTTAAACCACCCCGTTGTCCGTGATCATCATACAAATAATCGCCCTTATTGGGTGTAATATAATCAGCTAATAAGCGTATTTCATCAAAATTACGTAAACGATTACGGTGTTCATCGCCTTCACAGATAGGCGGAGTGGGATGTGCGATTAGCGCATGAATCACACCATTAGGGAGTGCAATAGGCACATCCACATGATTTTTTGAGGACAGTCTGAAAATATCTAAAATTTCTGTTGAATACCACGATTCTCCATTTTCCTGATCTTTAGGCAGTTGTGCATCTGGCATATCTTTCCACAAAAAATTTTGGAACGTCCGTATCTGATCCCACTGAATTGGATACTTAGACAGTAGCACAAACGCATATTGTCCTGGATGAAATCCAAAGCCTAAGGCATCGGCAGGTCCATCTGTACAACCATCTTTATCTAAATCCAATCCTGATGGTATGCCCGTATTTGAGGGTACCCAATAACTATCTGTAAAGTGAATGGCGTGTGCCCCATTTTGACTTAGATTAAGATAATTCTTTTGAAACAACTGTAATGCTTTACCTGCGACATCGTAATCAAATTCTTGCAACACAAGCACGTCAGGATTAACACGTTGGATGATTTCAGCAACAGATTGTGCCTGTGGATGATGGGGCGTGCTCAGATCAGTGATCAATTGTGTGGCTACAGTACGGTTCAGTGCAGTATTAAAAGTCGCACATCGAAATGTTTTAATAGCTTAATCTCTCTATAAAGGTTAAAAAAAAACTCAAAAATTGAAATATTTGTTGTTTTGATTAATAATACATAATACATTCACTATTTATTTTAAGGAATCATCATACTATGTTTAAACGTATTACTTTAATATTGTTATTATTACCTTGCATGGTGCAAGCCGGTAACACCGATTTTGAAGATTTTCAAAAAACGCAGACACTCCCAGATCAGCATGCTTTTAATCAGTATCTGAATGACATGCAAGAGGCGTTTCAAAAGATAGTTTCAGAAGAACAAGCCTTGTATGAAGAATCAATTTTACAACATTGGGATACTATTGATGTCAGTCAACCTGCTGTTTGGGTGGAATATGGTACAAATAAGCAAGTCAAACGTAAAGTTGATTTTGAAGCAGAAGAAATTGAAATTACTATTATTACAGAGGAAACAGGTGCACCATTAGCAGTATTATTAGAAACCGAGTTGCAAGATTTGTTAGTCGAAAATAAGCAGACTGCGTTTAAACGTGATCCTGTTTCAAGTAATGTTGAAAAACGTTTGATTCAGCAAGCCATTCCTGTGAAAACAGCGCCTATTTCAAAAAAACCGGTATTGGGAACTTTAGTATTTGACACTCCCCAAATAGTGACGCCTGTTGTTGCGAAAAATAAGGCGGCGGCTTTATTGAAAAGCCCCAAACTCAAAATAACAAAGAATAAGCGCGGTAAAACAGTGAAAACGGTGACGATTAAATTACCGAAAAAACCATTACATAAAAAAGCACAAGGCGTTGCATCACACGTCACAAAGTATTCACTCAAACAAAAGATTTCCGAACCTTTAATCTTTGCCATTATACAAACAGAAAGTGCGTTCAATCCTATGGCAAAATCACCGATACCTGCTTATGGATTAATGCAAATTGTTCCCAAATCAGCTGGATTAGATGTGACACAAATGTTATTTGGTAAAGCACGCATTTTATCACCCTCATATTTATATAATGAGGAACACAATATTAAAATTGGCAGTGCGTATTTACACATCTTATCGTATCGCTATTTGAAAAAGATTAAAAATCCAACCAGTCGTTTATATTGTACCATTGCTGCGTATAATACAGGGGCAGGCAATGTCGCTAAAGCCTTTATCAACTCAAAAAACATTTCGAGGGCAGCGGTTGTTATTAATAAACTATCTCCTGAAAAAGTGTATCAAACTCTGCTTACAAAATTACCTTACACAGAAACACGACATTATTTACGTCGCGTCACAAAACGTATGAAGCATTATCAATAAAATGGTCTCAACAATGTCCTTGTTCTTATGAGCAGGGATATTGTGAGTGATTATATGATGACAGAAAAAAGAATACACGCTGTATTGACAGCGGCTACCGCAATATTACACCTTTCAGACAGCCCTCGTTTAGATGCTGAAATTTTATTATCACATCTATTATCAGTAAGACGAAGCCATTTATTTGCATGGCCTGATACGATACTCACGTCACAACAATATACTCAATTTCAAACACTCATCACACGTCGTGCCCAAAATGAACCTATTGCCTATCTCATCGGTCATAAAGAATTTTGGTCTCTCAGGTTACAAGTCACTGAAAATACACTGGTTCCCAGACCCGATACTGAATTATTGGTCGAACAAAGTTTAGCACGTTTACCTTTAGAGCAACAAACGACCGTGATTGACTTAGGAACTGGTAGCGGTGCAATTGCTTTAGCCATTGCTTATGAACGTCCCCTGTGTCATGTCTTAGCCACCGATAAATCTGGGGCTGCTCTTAGCGTTGCCCAAAAGAATGCACATCAGTTAGGATTGTCTGTAGATTTTTTATGTAGTGATTGGTATAGCCATTTAGACGATCAAAAGGCGACTTTGATTGTTTCAAATCCCCCTTACATTGCCAAAAATGACCCTCATTTAAAACAATTACAATATGAACCGCTAGAGGCTTTAGTATCTGGACAAGATGGTTTAACAGATATACGCTATTTGATTGCACACGCTTCTGCTCATTTACGCCCTCAAGGTTTTTTATTATTAGAACATGCGGATGAACAGGCAGAAAGCGTACAGGCGTTATTTCAGCAATATGCGTATACGGCTATTCACACCTATCAAGATTTAGCTGGATTGGATAGGGTCACTGTGGGACAATTATAATAACGCTCTTTTTTTATAGCTATAGAATTGACGAATGCCATATTTCTTCTCGTTCCCAACCTCTGGTTGGAATGCATGCCTAGACGCTCTGCGTCCTTCATACAATAACCGTCCAGGCACATTTAGTTTGGTGATACAATCGACGCAGAGCGTCGA
>DAOVZS010000131.1 GCA_030635005.1 Thiomargarita sp.
AAATACCCCATAACCAGATTGCCAAGCAAAATCAGAGGAATCTGGATATTTAACTTTGATCCATTTAGAAGTACTTTTTTTTACCTGTTGTAATAAACATGCGATGGTTATATCACGTGCTAAACGGCATAAGGTATGAATATGATTTGTTGTTCCCCCGATAACTAATGCTGGACAAGATTTTTTTTGATAAATGCTTGCCATATACTTGTATAATTCGGTTTAAATAGAAGGGAGAATTAAATCTTCCCTATTTTTTGTGCTAAAGACAATATGTATAAGAATATTTGCTAAAGATTGTGGCATTGTTGTTTTGATTGTGTGTGTGGTTTCGCCCCAACGGGGCTTAATAATATAGCCAGGGGCATCGCCCCTGGATTCTTATTTAAAGGTATGTCCTGTGATATCAGCGATTGTTTGAATATCTATGCCTTGTAAACGCATTTTTTGAGCCATTTCTAACTTAGCATTGATTTCGCCTTCTGCACGTCCTTCAACACGTCCTTCAGTACGTGCTGTTTGCAGCACATCTCGCTCAACAACCATATTCATCACGTACTTTTCATATTTCTGGCGTTCTGCGGGAGTCATTTTCAAGAGGGTTAATTTTTCTCCCGCTTGGGTAATATTTTTGGATTTAAAATCTTTTCGAATCGACGTATGCTTGAGCATATAAATCCATTCATCTAAATCTGTGGTAATGACATCTTGAAAATGTTCAACATGAATGAGGTAGTATTCAGGAAAAATCTCTTTGGCATGCCACGTTGTTAGTTTTTTCTCTTCATTTTTTCTTTGGAAAGTAAACGGTTTCTTGGTATGTATGCCTTGAAAATCAGTCACGCCATGATAGACATAATCACTATTATCACTATTGTCAAATTCAAAGTATAAGATACTGATAGAAATGACTTTGCTGATGTTACGATAATCATCACCGATGGCTAAATCATCTGCAAGTAATTTACTCGCACCCCATAATATGCGTTCTAAATAACCACTTTCTCGATGATTTTGAACTTCAATAATGATTTTTCTGGACTGACTGTCTTTAACCAGTATATCCACACGATTGATTTTTTTTGCAAAATCACTGGGATTAGATTCACTTTCTAGTATTTCTATGATTGTAATGTCTTCTTTTAAGAGAGCAGTTAAAAACCCTTCTAATACATCAAAATTTGCTTTATTACGTAATATTTTTTTGATCGCCCAATCAAAACGAATGAGTGTGTTTTCTGTGATCATATTTTTGTGCTCCTTATCTTAATCCTCAAATTTTATCACTTGATTTTATCATAATCTTTAATTATAATATTTAATTTTATTAATAATACAAGCATGTCTAAGCTTAACGGCTCATATTCTGAGATAAAGACAGGGGCATCGAAAATGCTCATGGTACAGTCGATTTTAGCAGTGAACATGGCAGGGTTTTTTTTCCTTTATGACGGACAATATGCAGCACAATCCGCATTATATGGGGGTTGTATGGTCATGTTCAACGTCTGGATCAGCAAACGTCGTCTGCAAGCTGCCGCTAAAATAGCGGAAATTGCACCGGGTAATGAAGTAGGTATGTTTTATATAGCAGCGGTGCAACGTTTTATTTTTACACTCGGATTCTTTATCTTAGGTATGGGCTTATTAGAATTATCGCCAGTGCCCATGCTGAGTGCCTTTGCTATCGGTCATTTGGGTTATGGATATGTGCCAAAATAGCCCATTTTAACATCATGTTTTATTATATTATATTATATATATAAGGGGAGGAAAACGTGTCTGAGGCTGTCACCAGTGGACCTAGCCCAGTTGAATATATTCAACATCATTTGCAGAATAATTCTATCGGTGAAGGTTTTTTTACTTTGCATTTAGATACATTCTTTATTGCCCTAGCCTTAGCTGTCTTATTAGGCGTGATAGGTAAAATAGTAGGGGATAATTTAGATCCCGATAAACCCACCGGATTACAAAATTTATTAGAAGTCATCTTTGAATTTGTCGAACAACAAGTAAAAGATGCGTTTTCAGGTTATAATCCACTGATTGGACCGCTTGCATTTACCGTGTTTGTCTGGGTGTTCTTAATGAATGCCATGGATTTACTACCCGTAGACTTATTACCGTGGTTAGCAAGCCTCGTAGGTATTCATTATCTAAAAGTGGTCCCAACAGCGAATTTAGATACCCCGTTAGCACTTGCAAGTAGTGTCTTTGCATTGATGATATGTTACAATATCAAAATAAAAGGTCCCATTGGTTTTATTAAGATGTTCCTGTTTCATCCCTTTCCAGCGAATAATATTATTGTCAAAATAATATTAATGCCTGTTAATATCTTAATGACAACGATTGAAGAAGTTGCAAAACCCGTGAGTATGGGACTACGTTTATTTGGTAACATGTTTGCAGGAGAATTAATTTTCATTTTAATTGCCATCATGCCGTGGTGGATACAATTTATACCCGGTGGACTGTGGGCAATTTTTCACGTCCTGATTATCTCCCTACAAGCCTTTATCTTTATGTTATTGACGATAGTGTATCTCAGTATCGCACATCAGCCTTTAGAAGCTGATCATTAACTTTTTTGACAGTTCACGATTTTTTTATTTATCCACACAGGAGACTATTGAATGACACCTGAGATGATTACGCAACTTTATGGCTCTACCATTCTAATTGTTGGTATTATGCTTGCAGCAGCAGGATTTGCCTCAGCACTAGGTTGGGCGTTAATTTGTGCAAAATATTTAGAAGGTATTGCCAGACAACCTGAAATGCGTCCCCAATTGATGACACAAATGTTATTTACAGGGGGCTTAATGGAAGCCTTTCCAATGATTATATTGGGTATGGCTATGTGGTTTATCTTTGCTAATCCCTTTATTGGTGCCGCACAATCCGTAATCGCTGGTGGCTAGATTGAATATTCCATCAAAAACGGAGGATTGAAGTGAGCATCACGATCACTCTTTTTGGTCAGATACTAACTTTTTTAGTATTAGTTTTATTTCTTCAAAAATTTCTGTGGATTCCCATCACCGACATGATGGCAAACCGCACCAAACGTATTGCAGATGGTTTAGCTGCTGCAGAACGGGGAACGCATGAGTTAGATTTAGCAAAACAACGGGCTGCTGATCTTTTACGTGAAGGTAAAAAAGAAGCCGCCAATATTATTGTTAATGCGAATAAACGTGCAACTGAAATTATTGAAGAAGGGAAACAACAAGGACGTATTGAAGGACAACGTCAAGTAGACGTCGCTCGTGTTGAAAATGAGCAAGAAGTAAATAGTATTAAAGCAGATCTGCGAGAGCAGTTTGTCAGTTTAACCGTAGCCACCGCGGAAAAAGTCTTGGAACGTGAAATCGATGCATCCGCACATGGTGAATTTCTCAATCAAATGATTAAAAAGCTATAGGCTAACCTTATGGCAGAACTTGCAACCTTAGCACGTCCTTATGCGAAAGCGGTATTTGATTTAGCAATAGAAATGGATAACTTTGATGAATGGGCAGATAATTTAAATTTCTTAGCCATTATCATGAAAGATCCGACGATGGCAGCCGTCATTTCCAATCCACAAGTGACAAAAAAGACATTAACCCATATTTTACTGGAAGTCTGTGAAGGACAAGTCGGTGAAATGGGGACTAATCTCTTAAAAATTCTTTTGGAACATGACCGATTAGCTGCGATACCGCAATTAGTACTTCAATATGAAGCACTCAAAGCACAACATCAAGGATATATCACAGTCGATATTGCAACACCCTATCCACTAGAACCACTGCAAACACAAGAACTTGAAACCGTTTTACAAAAGCGCTTAGGTAAAGCTGTTAATATCAGCACCACCCTAGACAAGTCCCTGTTGGGCGGTTGCTTAATTCGTGCCGGAAATGAAGTCATTGATGTCTCTATCAAGGGACATCTCCAACAATTAGCCGTCGAATTGCGCCATTAAAACGAGACAACATACATGCAACTGAATCCCTCTGAAATCAGTGACTTAATTAAACAGAGAATCAAAAATTACGATTTGGGGGCGGAATCCCGCAGTGAAGGCTCCGTCGTCAGTGTTACTGATGGTATCGTCCGTATTTACGGCCTTGCAGATGCGGTGCAAGGTGAAATGTTAGAATTTCCCGGAGATTCTTATGGCATGGCTTTGAATCTTGAACGTGATTCAGTGGGTTGTGTCGTCTTAGGATCTTATGAACATATCACAGAAGGTGATACTGTTAAATGTACGGGACGTATTTTAGAAGTCCCCGTCGGTGATGAATTATTAGGACGTGTGGTCAATTCTTTAGGTATTGCGATTGATGGTAAAGGTCCTCTTAATACCAAAAAAACATTACCGTTAGAACGCATCGCCCCCGGCGTCATCAGCCGTCAATCAGTCACCCAACCTGTACAAACAGGTTTGAAAGCCATTGATGCCATGGTGCCGATTGGTCGCGGACAACGTGAATTAATTATTGGCGATCGTCAAACGGGTAAAACTGCCTTAGCGATTGATACCATTATTAATCAAAAAGGGACAGGGATTAAATGTATTTACGTTGCCATTGGTCAAAAAGCCTCATCCATTGCCAATGTCGTGCAGAAGTTAGAAGAACATGGTGCGATGAAACATACGATTATCGTCGCTGCCAATGCTTCTGATCCTGCATCCATGCAATATATTGCACCGTATGCGGGCTGTTCCATGGGAGAATTTTTCAGGGATCGCGGTGAAGATGCCTTAATTATTTATGATGATTTAACCAAACAAGCGTGGGCTTATCGTCAAGTCTCCTTACTCCTACGTCGTCCTCCAGGACGTGAAGCCTATCCAGGTGACGTATTCTATTTACATTCACGTTTATTAGAACGTGCTGCACGACTGAATGCGAAACATATTGAAAAACTCACAAATGGAGCAGTAAAAGGTAAAACAGGTTCTTTAACCGCCTTACCTATTATTGAAACGCAAGCAGGTGATGTCTCAGCCTTTGTGCCTACCAATGTGATTTCAATTACTGATGGACAGATTTTCTTAGAAACTGACCTATTTAACGCAGGCATACGCCCCGCTATTAATGCAGGATTATCCGTATCACGTGTGGGTAGTGCAGCACAAACTAAGATTATTAAAAAATTAGGCGGTGGCGTACGTTTAGACTTAGCCCAATATCGTGAACTGGCAGCTTTTGCCCAATTTGCCTCAGACTTAGATGAGCATACCCGGAAACAACTGGAACGGGGACAACGCGTCACCGAATTAATGAAACAGCCACAATATGCACCCTTAACGGTGGCAGAAATGGCCGTTTCCTTATTTGCAGCCAATGAAGGGTATATTGATGATGTGCCATTAAAGAAAGTGGTTGACTTTGAAAACGCCTTACATAGTTATATGCGTGCGAATCAGGTCGCCCTATTAGACAAAATCAATGACAGTGGCGATTATAATGATGAGATAGCCAGTAGTTTAAGAACTGCTGTAGAGGATTTTAAGAAAAATCATAGTTGGTAAATTTATGATGTGGGGTGGGCTGCTTTAGCCCCCCTTTTAACTTTCAACTGTCACTTATGAGAAGTGAAGAAAATTTGGCACGACTGACACAGTATGGATTAACGATAAGTGAATTAAAAAGTACGCTTAAAACCGCAAAACAACCCTACAAAGGGTCTACAAAATTAGGACATGCCTTATCAAAACATGCGGGTCGTTTTGGAAATAAATGGGGAAAAATAACGGGTGCTTCAACAACTTGGCATCACCAAGCAATGACACATTTTAGAAAAATTATTCGAGATGAGAGTTTATTTCAACAAATCATAGATCCAAATACAGGTATTTATTGGATAGAAAAACGACTTCCTGATGGACGGGGTATCCGACTCAATCTCGATTATACTTTCAAGGGGTTTATTGATTAACAATGAAAAATCTTATTGA
>DAOVZS010000099.1 GCA_030635005.1 Thiomargarita sp.
AATGGAGGCAGAATATAGCCGATTGTTTATACTGGGTATGCCTCAAATTCCTGCACAGCCATTTGGTTCATTTTGGTTAGAACGTTCTCAACAATTATTAGGAGAAACGACCTTAAAAATCAAAGCACTGATGGCACAACACGGAATAGAAATTGCAGAAAATAGTGGATTATTGCCCGATCATATTGTCTCAGAGCTAGAATTTATGGCTTATTTAGTCAGTCAAGAGGCAACAGCACAGAGTCAACACTATTTATTTACACAACATCTGGATATTTGGATACCACAATTTATCACAGCCTTACGTGCTGCCCAACCACTACCTCGTTATCGCTTATCCGCCGATTTTATTGAACAACTATTTGATTGGGAACGAACAAAATTGATAACTTAGGAGATCACCGCATTTTTATGAGTACTTTAAACAATTTTGACCCTTCACGTCGTGCCTTTTTAGGGGCGACCATGACAGGGACAGCGTTAAGTATCGCTGGACTTCCAAGCCAAGCTTTGGCAAGGATTAATGCGCCACATGATTCAGAAAAATTGAAAAAAACAACCGAAGTTTTTGGTTTTTGTGATATGTGTTACTGGCGCTGCGGATTAAAAATTCGTTCTCGTGACGGTCGGGCCGTTAAAATTGACGGAAATCCAGAACATCCTAATAATTGGGGGGTCGTGTGTGCTAAAGGTAATTCTGGATTAATGGTGTCTTATGCTCCGAACCGTCTCAAATATCCTATGAAACGTATTGGAAAACGCGGTGCCGGCAAATGGAAACGCATTTCTTGGGAAGAAGCATTAGACACCGTCGCCAAGAATCTAACAGATATTAAAACAAAGCATGGTCCACAAGCCTTAGCCCTCATCGGTCACGGCAGTTGGGAAAAACCGTATCACCGCCTCGCACATGCTTTCGGTACCCCAAATACAACCAGTCCTGTTTTTGGGCTATGTTGTGGTCCTCGGGGCTTATCTAATATGATAATTACAGGACGTAATCTGACAGGTAATGAAACCATTGATTTAGAAAATTGTAAATACTTCCTCATGATGGGACGTAATATTACGGAATCTTTACATAATGGTGAAACCTTAGGTTGGATCAATGGCGTCGCTAACGGGGCTAAAGTTGTTTATTTTGATCCCCGCTATAGTATTACCGCTGCAAAAGCTGATGAATACTATGCCATTCGTCCTTTGACCGATCATGCGTTCTTATTAGCCCTTATTCATGTCGTGATCAAAGAAGAATTGTATGATAAACCATTCATCGCCGAACAAACCCAAAATTTTGATGAACTCAAAGAACGGGTACAAAAATATACGCCTGAATGGGCAGCCCCCATTACAGAAGTCCCAGCCGATGTGATTCGCCGTATCGCACGAGAAATGGCCGAAAAAGCACCCTCAGTATTTGTATATGCCCCGCGTCGTATGACCAGAAGCAGTAATGATTTTGGAACAGGCATGTCTATTACTATTCTTAATACGCTATTTGGCGTATGGGGTAAAAAAGGCGGTGTATTTACGCCCATCAAGTATCAAGTACCCGAAATCGAATTGCCAGAATATAAACATGCTTATATTGCCAGTCGTATTGAAACAGGTGGCGATTTTGACTATTCGGAGCCCGATATTCCACGTGATCATATTGCAGATGAACACGGTAAATTTCATCGTGCTGATGGAGCAGGTGTGATGGGACGTTGGCCACTTGCGAATGCGCAATATGGCTTAACAAATGAGATGTGGCGGGCAATGGCAGAACAAAAACCGTATCCGATTCGTGCACTGATGACAGCGGGTGGAAATGGGTTTCTGAACAGCACAAACTACGATATAATTCAAAAAGCACTGGAAACAGTTGATTTTTATGTCGCCTCTGATGTCATTCCTAATGAAATGAACATGTATGCTGATATTCTCTTACCGGAAGCCAGTTACCTAGAACGTTATGACGATTTACAGGTAGGGGGGGCACGTGAAGGCTATGTTGCGGTGCGTATGCCTGCCATGAAGCCATTACATGATACACGTGATGCTTGGACAATTTGCAAACAACTTGCTGATCGTATGGACTTAGGACAATATTTTCCCCATGATTCTATCAAAGAATTATTGGATGATAGGTTGAAAAAGGCAGGTTCCTCGTTAGAAGCCATCGAAAAAGTAGGCATTCTCAAGATTCCGCGCGATGATAAAATCAATTTCCCACGAGAATATGGACAACCTTTAAAAATAAAAACCCCCAGTGGTATGAGCAAAATTGAATTTATTCCTGCAATGCTCAAGCAATTGGGATCTGATAAAGCATTAGATTATGTAGAACAAGTGCGACCAGGTAAAGACGAATTCCACATGACTTTTGGACGTATTGGATTTCATACACATGCTCGTACACAAGATAATATCTGGACAGCAGATTTAATGCGAGAGAATGTATTATGGATTCATCCTGAACCTGCTAAAAAGCGTGGTATTACAGAAGGTGAACTCGTGGTCGTTACGGATACAAGTACAGGTCGTTCCGAAAAAATCAAAGCGAAAGTGACCATTCGTATTCGTAAAGACACCATTTTCATGATACATGGATTTGGACATTGGGATAAACGTATGACGACCGCTAATGGTCAAGGGGCTGGAGATTCTAATTTAGCCTCTTATGCACGTGATCCCCATGTAGGCTCTATGAGTATGGGACTTTCTCTCGTCACGGTCGCAAAAGCATAAGGAGAACTTAAAAATGACCAAACATTATGTCATGCTGGCCGATACCACGCGCTGCATTAATTGTAAAGCATGTGTTGTCGCTTGTCGCGCAGAGTGGGAAACACCCTTGGGATTTTCTCGTGATTGGGTAAAAGAAGTTGAATTGGAAAAAGCAGATGGGACCCCACAAGTCATGCTATTTCCAGGACGTTGTCAGCATTGTGATGATGCCCCTTGTATTGAATCTTGTCCCTCAGGTGCTGCTTTTAAACGAGAAGATGGGATGGTATTACAAGATAATTGCATTTGTTCAGGGTGTGAATTATGTGTCCCTGCCTGTCCTTATGAGGCCCGTTGGCTTAATCCAGAAACCAGTAAAATTAACAAATGTACCTATTGTCAACCTCGCATTGATGAAGGATTAGCACCTGCATGTGTCTTAACTTGTGTCGGACGTGCCCTGATTTTCGGGGATAAAAATGATCCTGAGTCAGAAGTATCCCGTTTATTGAATGATAAAGATAAAAAGTGGGAAAGGCTGACCACAGATACGGTAAATATTGGACCTAATCACTATTATTATACAGATGGTGTCGCATTACCTGATGAAGTGATGCCTAAACAGCCTGAAAAACATATTGCTAATAAGGTGCTCGAAAATGTTGTTAATCCAGTGGGTGCTTTAGGGGTTGGGGGAATGTTAGCGACCTTTATTGGGGCTGGTTTAATGAAACTGATGAGCCGACGTAACGAAGTCAACACAGACAATAATCAGGAGGAAAAATAATGACAAATGAACCCTGTAAAATGGTCCATGTCCGAGATAAGAAAACCATTATCCTCCATTGGTTTAATGCTTTTTGTTGGCTAGTCCTCATTATCACTGGTTTCGGCATTATTTCAGGTGATGCAGTACGACTGATGCCTGCTTTTTGGCCTGAATTTATGCAATGGCTATTTGGTGGTAATTATAATTTGATATTAGGTCATGCTATCGGTGGTATTACGTGGATGATTGTTTTTTTACTGTTTAGCTTGCTTAATTTTAAGGATGTTGTTTTTCCATTTCTTAAAGAAGTTTTTGTACTCACCCCCATGGCAGCAATGCGAGATGCATGGTCGATGACCATTACTTTAGCACACCTGTTTGGCTTAATGAAAGATATTCCTGTACCGCCACAGGGGCGTTATAATGGGGCACAACGGCTTTTAGGGACCATGATTATCTTTTGTTCCTTAAGCATTGCGGGTTCAGGATTCTATTTATTTTTTGGACCTCAATGCTTAAATTTTGGGGATAATGCAATGTATGGCATTTTATTTCGCTGGGCTTTAGTTGTACATGCTTCTTCGGTATTTTTAGTGATTGTAGGCTTAGTTGCACATATTTACTTTGCAGTGGTTGAAGAGCGTGAATGCTTAGAAGCCATGAAATCTGGAGATATTAGCGTTGATTTTGTAAAACATCACAACACGCTGTGGTATGAGCAGTTGAAAAAAGACGGTAAAGTGTAATTTTTTTCCATATGTCGCTCTTTCAGGGCTTGTATCCTGAAAGGGCATCACAGGACTCAATTAATAACAAAAATAGATGATTTTAGACAATAAAAACGATCATAAAAAAGTGTATGATTGGCTTATAAAATACACAGAAAATGGATCAATGGATCTGGTGACGGGATATTTTACCATTGGAGCACTTGCTTATGTCTCACGTCACATTAATCACAAGATAAAAAAATTCAGATTGGTTTTGGGCGATATTGTGAATGTTGATATTATTCAAGATCGGGCGATAGATTTGCTTAATGAGAATATTAGTATTGAAGCAGCCTTACAACTCACTACTATTGCTAAAGAAGCGGTTGATTTTCTAAAACAAGATAAAGTACGCGCTAAAACGCTAGAACCCAATTTTTGTCATGCCAAAGTCTATCTCTTCAATCCAGACACCGATGAACGCCATAAATATTTCATTTCTGGCAGTTCAAATCTCACCGAAGCGGGTATCGGGCTTAAAAAAACTCATAATATTGAATTGAATATTGCTGAAACAGGCAATAATAATCAATATCAAGAGCTTGTCATGTGGTTTCAAGAATTGTGGCAAAGTACAGAAGCCCATCATTTAAAAACAATTATAGATGCAGAAGGGCTGAAACATGAACAAGTCTTTAAAGAATATTTAATTGAATCCATTGAAAAAATATTTATAAAATACACCCCAAAACAGCTATATTATAAAGTACTGTTTGAATTGTTTGGCACGCAACTGCTTAAAGCACAAGAGAATCCTGAATTTAATCGACAAATTGGACGTTTAGAAAATACAGTCATTTATAAAACACTGTATGATTTTCAACAAAAAGGCGTTTTAAGTCTGATTAAAATGCTGCAAAAGTATGATGGTGCGATTCTTGCCGATGCTGTGGGATTAGGAAAAACATGGACTGCTTTGGCAGTTTTAAAGTTTTTTCAATTGCAAGGGCGTGATATTATTCTCATTTGTCCCAAAAAACTTCAATACAACTGGCACCAATATTTACGTCATCAAAATTCAAAATTTGAAAAAGATGGCTTTGAATTTTTCATTCGATTTCATACTGATATGCAAATTGAACGGATGGAGCGTTATACTGATAGGGCAGATAAATTATTTATTAATGACAAACCCAAACTCTTTGTAATTGACGAAAGTCATCATCTTAGAAATGGACGATCTAAACGATATCAATTCTTTGTAGAGAAAATACTGAAAAAAAATGATGATGTGAAAGTGTTAATGTTATCAGCAACCCCAATCAATAACACATTGCTTGATATCAGAAATCAATTCAAACTGATGACACAGGGCAAAAGAGATGGCTTTAAAGATTCTCTGGCTATTAGCAACATTGATACGTTATTTCTCAAAGTACAACGTTCATTCTCGAGCTGGCAAGAAGAGGATAATCCCAAGATATCAGCATTTATCAAAGACTTACCCCCTGATTTCTTCAGATTAACCGATTCATTGACAGTAGCCAGAACACGGAAAATGATTGAAAAACAAGGGCTACATTTCCCCAAAAAACAAAAACCACAAAATATATTTGTAACCCCTAAAAAAATCGGTAATTATGACAGTTTTGAAGAGCTATTAGATCACTTTCCACCGCGTTTATCAGGATATCAACCCTTTTCTTATCTTCAGAAATCCAAAAATGATGTGCAACAGAGCGAACATTTTTTAGTCAAAATGCTTTATATTCTGTTGGTTAAACGCCTTGAATCTTCATGGTATTCATTTTCTTCAACAGTGGCGAAAATCCTCGCACATCACCAAAATGCTTTAGACAAAATTAATCATTACAATCTTTACAATCTCGAAAAACAGGCGTTCAAATCTGAAGATAATCTCCAAGATATGGATGAAGACACAGCCGAACAGTTCGAAGCGTGTACCTTAGGCAAAAAAAGAAAGATCTGGATTGCTGATATTGCACAAGCCGGTGTACTTGATCAGTATAAAAAAGATTTAAAATTGGACATCGATGCACTTGAGTTATTACAAAGTAATGTCAATAAATTTGAATTGGGCATCAATCAAGAGCACGAACACCACAGTCAAGATGACAAATTACAGTCATTAATTGAGAAAATCAAAGAAAAACGTCAAAGTGGCAAAAATAATCATAATCAAAAAGTGCTGATTTTTACTGTTTATAAAGACACCGCTTTTTATCTGTTTCAGCAGTTAAAGAAACGGGGGTTTGATAAACTTGCAGTGGTGAGCGGTGAATACTCAGAAATAGCGGATTCAAACACAAAAACGAAACAGTTTGAGCCTATTTTGGAACGTTTTGCACCTTTTAGCAAGCTATATCATGAAAAACAGTGGGATATCAGCGGTGAAAAATCGTATGATGAGTGGGTAGAATGGATTCATACCACAGATCATCCCAAAACATCTCAAAAGCTGAATACACCGATAGATATTTTGATTGCGACTGATGTCTTAAGTGAAGGGCAAAATCTGCAAGATTGTGATTTGGTTATCAATTACGATATTCACTGGAATCCTGTGCGTATTATTCAGCGAATGGGACGTATTGATCGTCTGGGATCACCCAATGCGGAAATTTTTGGTATTAATTATTGGCCTTCAGACAACATTAACAGCTATCTTAATCTACAAGGACGTATAGAAACACGCATGGCTACCATGACATTAGCGGGTTCTGAGGTACATCTTGAATTTTCGGATAGTTTTAAAGAAATGGCGACAGATGCAGATTTTGAAGATAAGTTAAATAAAAAAATGTTGCATCAAATGCAAACATCGTGGGAAGATATTGAAAAACATGATGCAGGATTGGGTTTTGACAATTTATCTTTAGAAGATTATAGACAAGATTTGTTAGTAGAGCTCGATACACATGAGCACTATTATCAAAATATGCCTAACGGTGTTTATACCGGTTTTAAAAGCAACTCACAAAAGGGTATGATTGCATTACTGGGCTTTCCAAGCAAACCCCCCCAAGCCTTAAAATATGATTATCATACGTATGAATTGATTTACATCAATCAAGAGGGGCAGTCTATCCTTTTAAATCAAAAAGAGGTGCTTGATTTCTTGGTAGCACATAAGGATACGGTGCGATATGTGTCTAAATCCATAGAAAAAGGTGAAGAATCAGCCATCAATCCTTGGGTATTGTCATTAAAAAAATGGCTTGACGGTCAATTATACAATGAAGAAATGCAAGAAGACGGGACGATTAAGAAGCGTGCAGGATTAGAAACGAAAGATTTATTAAGTAAATTCAAAAATGGAAACAAATCCGCGTTTCAAAAACGTAAAGTGAAAAATAGCGATAAATATCACCCACAAAACGTTGATTTAATCACGTGGTTTTTGGTTGAATAGCTCACACATGGAAAGATGATTTTTAGAAACAGAATGCGTAACATCAGTCATTAATGCATTGAAGTATTTGTGATATTTGTGATATTTGAGATTTATGTTATAATACCACTATTTTGCTTGCATATA
>DAOVZS010000147.1 GCA_030635005.1 Thiomargarita sp.
AAGGTACATATGCCTTATACAGTACTACAGAGTTGTCCAATAAAAGAATAGATTTCCAAATTTTGAATCCAAGGGGCAATGCCCCTGCTATTAAAGATTTCTATTCTAATCTATACACCGCAAACATCAATAACAGATAAATCCCTCCCCAAACAAGACACCATATTTCAAAAAATGGCAGGATAGATGTGGCTAATAAAGCAGACATACTACAGGAAAGCATTAATACATATTCCAATAATACAGTCCGTTGATGTCCCCATCCTAAGGTGACGACACGTTGATAATAATGGGATTTATGAGCTTGCCATACTTTTTCTCTTTTCAACATACGGTGTAATAAGGTGACGGTGGCATCAACAATAAACGGTGAAAATAGCAGTACCGCAACCCATAAGGAAAAAATATTTTCTTGTATCCCCCATAAACTAAAGCCTGCGACTAAAAATCCTAAACAGGATGATCCCACATCTCCCATGAAAATTTTAGCAGGCGGAAAGTTAAAGACTAAAAAACCACCCACTGCACTGGCAATCATCAGATTCATATTCATAAATAAGGTATGTTCTGCTAATCCTCCCAATATCGCAAATGTGCCAAATCCAATCACCGCCATGCCTCCCGCAAATCCATCCATACCATCCATAAAATTATATAAGTTGATCATCCAAATGATGGAAAAGAAGGCTATACTCACGTATACTATGTTGACATCATGCCAAAATGAAAAATCTTGTAACAAGCAATATGCAGCAATCCCTTGTACAATGAAACGATATAAAGCGGGTAGCGGATGATGATCATCTATAAAAGCAATACCCGCTAATAATAATATTCCCATCATTAAGCCATATAAGGGGAGATGAAGATACACCGTAGGTATTATTAAGGCTGTTAATATAGCAATGCCACCGCCAATAGGGGTCGGTATTGTATGTAAGGAACGTGCATTCGGTGTATCCATACTGGATAAGCGGGATGTGGAAAGACTAAAGTATTTTGTTAGTATGGCGGATACTACAAAAGTAGTCACGATTAAGATAAAAATCATATGAATTTAATAGCGTATAAAAATTATTGATGACTATAAAAATTGATGTACCAGAACTGTTAGAAACACTCAAAGTGACCCCTTCAGCACAAAATATCATGCTGATTGGAAAGCATGGCATTGGTAAATCACAAATTATTACAAAGTATTATCACCAAAAAAAGATGACTGTGATTGTCTTTTTTTTGGGACAAATGAGTGATCCAGGTGACTTGATTGGACTCATGTATCAAGATCAAGAAACAGGACATTCACACTTTTTACCACCGTATTGGTGGCCTACTGATAATCAACCCATTATTTTATTTTTGGATGAGTTGAATCGCGCACGCCCTGAAATTCTACAATCTGTTCAAGATTTAAGTCTGAATAAAACCTTGGCGGGTAAAAAATTACCCGAAGGTAGTATTGTCATTGCAGCTGTGAATGAGGGAGAAGAATATCAATTAACGGATTTAGATCCTGCCTTAATCTCTCGTTTTAATTTATATGAATTTGTGCCGACACTAGAAGATTGGCTATTATGGGCAAATGAACAGGGAATTGATCCCCGTGTGATTGCGTTTATTCAAAAATATCATCATTTTCTCGATCCAGAAGAATGCGGTGAAAATGATATCTTTAGTGGATTGCAAAAAACACCTGATCGGCGTGCTTGGGAAAAAGTCTCGCAACTGATTAAGCCATTGCCCGTTCTTAAAGACGTCCATATTAAAATTATTGCAGGGATTGTGGGTATTAAAGCCGCTTTACATTTTAAAAAAAATATAGATTCTACATTAAATGTGTCGCCCGCCCAGTTGTTATTACAGTTTAATAAATCAAAAGTTCTGTTAAAAACCTTAAAACTCAAGGAGTTAATTTTTTTAAACGAACAAGTCATGTATTGGCTTAATAATAAACAGTATAAACCCACTCAAAAAAAGACCGTATTGAAAAATTTCCATTTATATTTAGTATTCCTTAAAAAAATCCATCAAAATGAAGCCATTGCTCATATTGCCTCATTGATTGAACATGTCATGTTTGAAAAAGTAACAGGGTTGTTATTGGGAGAATCTATGGATATTATGGATGATTTGGCAGAATATATCACCAATATAAAATTATAATGTCACAACAAAGAATATCAAGGATTGTAGAAAAATGGTATATGTGTGAACCGCTGTTTTTTGCAATATGGACAACACATGAATTAATCCAGAATCCACACATCAACACTATTCGGGTAGGCAGGGGGAAAATTGAATATAAAGATACGTTTATTCAAGCCTTAACAGATCACACACTTGAGCAAGTGCTACAATGTGAAGTCATGCGTTTGCTCTTAAAACATCCCTATTTGCGTAAAAAAAAT
Source organism: Thiomargarita sp. (assembly GCA_030635005.1). Taxonomy (GTDB): domain Bacteria; phylum Pseudomonadota; class Gammaproteobacteria; order Beggiatoales; family Beggiatoaceae; genus DAOVZS01. Next base: position 2,409 of record DAOVZS010000147.1, read on the forward strand.
AATAGCACGCTTTGCTATCTTGCCAGTAATATTACCTTACAAGAATACTTAAAAACACCGCTACCGTTCCCCAATGCGGAACAGGTATTTCAAACACATGATTATAATCAACAGTATTTTGAATTTTATTATCAGAAATTAATCAAACACACCGATCATATTTCTCCTGTGATAGATCATGCAGAGCTGGCTTCCTATAGTAATCCTGAAAAAAGTGGTTTAGAAAATACAGCTTATTGGGATAAGGATGACTATCATAGTGCAATCCTCAATGAAACAATAGACAGGGCATTTCAAAATAACGCTTGGGGCAGTTTATCCAGAAATCTACAAGAATTGATTGTTGCGACGCTCACACCAAAAATCAATTATCGTGACATCCTAAAATCATTTCGAGCCAGTATTATTTCTGTTAAGCATGTCTTGACACGCCAAAAACCCAGTCGGCGCTATGGTTTTTTATACTTAGGTAGCCGTCGGGATTTTTGTACCAAACTATTATTTGCGGTGGATGTCAGTGGTTCTGTCACGTCAGAAGATTTAACAAAAGCATTTTCCATCATTAATCAACTATTCAAATATGGGATAGAATCGATCAATGTGCTACAATTTGACAGCACTATTAAAGGCAAACCCCTGAGTTTAAAAAAGGCAAAATCCACCATACAAGTGATTGGACGGGGTGGCACCGATTTTCAACCCCTCATCACCTATATTGATCATCATACAGACTATGATGGTTTAATCATCTTTACAGATGGTTGGGCACCTGTGCCGACACGCCCCAAAAATAAACGTACCAAAATTCTTTGGCTGTTTAATCATGAAATTAATTATCTACAAATGAGAAATCACGTCAAACCGATTGGTTCTTCTACTTTTATTCAATAATCAATCTTTTATTCAATAATCAATCTAATCCTAGGGCGTTGCCCCAGGCTGATATATATCGCCCTTTCAGGGCTTGATTATATACAATCTTTTATTCAATAATCCAACATGTCAAGCACACCTTTCAATCAATCCTTACTCATTTGGTTTGATCAATATGGACGTACCGATTTGCCTTGGCAAGAAAATGCAAGCTCCTATCGTGTTTGGATATCAGAAATCATGCTACAGCAAACGCAAGTGGCTACGGTGATTCCCTATTTTCAACGCTTTATGCAACATTTTCCTGATGTACATACATTAGCTGAGGCGTCATTAGATGAAGTGTTACATCATTGGACAGGTTTAGGATATTACGCACGTGCTCGAAATTTACATCGTGCATCACAAGATATTTGTACACAATACAAGGGTGAATTACCCGCAGATTTACAGGCTTTGATGGGCTTATCGGGTATTGGGCGTACAACGGCTGGGGCAATTTTAGCATTAGCACATCATTTACCCTATCCTATTCTTGATGGGAATGTAAAACGTGTCTTATCACGCTATTATGCACTTGAAAGTGATCATGATTTATGGGCATTAGCAGAAAAAAACACGCCGATTCAACGTGTGGCTGATTATACACAAGCCATTATGGATTTAGGGGCAACGGTGTGTACACGTCATCGTCCACTTTGTCTGTTATGTCCTTTTAATCAGCAGTGTCTTGCCCATAAAAAGGGACAGGAAACGGCGTATCCTATCCCCAAACCGCGTAAAACGATCCCTGTTAAAAAGACAATATTTATCATGTTACAAAATCCTTTAGGTGAAATTTTATTAGAAAAACGCCCCACTAAAGGCATTTGGGGTGGATTATGGTGTTTCCCAGAATGTACAGAAGTCTCAACATGGTGTCAACAATATCTGAAACAGAATTATCAACAAGACACATGGGCACTGATACGTCATAAATTCACCCATTTTCATTTAGACATTACGCCTGTCTTGATACACACCGAAACGTGTCTCCTAGACAAAGAGACTATTTGGTATAATAGCAAAAAACCGATAATGTTAGGTTTAGCAGCACCCGTTGCACGTTTACTTGAACAACTAGGTGCACAATAAAAAGCAGAAGGCTTAAAATTTCCGTAATATTTTATGAATATCGCCTTATATGAAGAAGATTTTTATTGTTGGATAAGTGACAATGTACAATATTTACGAGAAAATAAACTCTCTGAGATTGATGTGGAACATATTGCTGAGGAATTAGAAAGCATGGGTAAAAGTCAACAACACGCTTTAATCAGTCGCTTATCTATATTGTTAATGCATTTGCTTAAATGGCAATATCAACCCCAAAGACGTTCTCGCAGTTGGGAATTAACCCTCATTGAACAACGTCACGAAATTGTAGAACTTCTCGAAGAAAGTCCCAGTTTAAAGCATGATATAGACATAAAAATAGCAAAATCTTATCAAAAATCCTTAATTAAAGCAGAACGTGAAACAGGTATTCGATATACAAATTTCCCCTCAGTGTGCCCTTATCTCCTCACACAAATTTTAGATGATTCTTTTTATCCGCTTGAAAACTTAGATATGTAATTTTCAAGTATTCAAAGGCACAAACACAGGCTTTTGTGCCTGTGTTTCTGACTGTGTTTGTGCCTTCGCCCCAACGGGGCTTAATAATATAGCCTGGGGCAACGCCCTAGGAAAGCTTTTATGCGTAATAATATTATCAGAATAATATGCAAACCACGCATGAATCTGTTTTTTTCACCTAATGATCTTCATGCCAAAATGGTCCATCTGATTCTACAATACGTATTAACAATGCATGTTTTGTTAATTCACGAGTGATATGACACCGTTCTGTCCCAGTAAATTCTCCATCTCCCTTGAGATTGAAGGTGTTATAATGACAATCACCTGCACAATGCCATTTGGCAATACATCCTTTGCAAAAATCCTGATAGCGGTGTCCCCATGTCCGAATTTCCTCAAGAACAGGCATATCAAACGTATAGCCTTGTTGAAAAGGTTTACCATAAAAAAACTTGTGTGCAAGTGCATCTTCTTCAGAATGACAATTATAACAAGCGGATACATTGCCATCTGGCGAGAGTACAAACATATCTTG
>DAOVZS010000085.1 GCA_030635005.1 Thiomargarita sp.
AAACATGTATTTGATTTTAGACACGCTAATCAATGAGAATTTTCTATGCAACAAACAACAGTAAAATGGTATAACAGCTTGAGTGTGCAAGCGATTATGCTTTTGACATTTATTACCCTATTCTTTATTTTAGGCACCGTTTATATCATGAATACCAGTGGTCAAAAACTGGTGTCTACTGAAAGTTCAAAAATTATTGAGGAAATAGGTAAGCATGCAGTATCACAATTAAGCACACGTTCTACTGAAATCGCATCTTTAACGCGGACCTTAGCAGCAGCGACAGAACAGTTACCTAAATCAGAATCCGATTTTAAACAAGTGATTCCTCAATTAGTTGATTTTCAAGGAGATTCAGATATTGCAGGGGGAGGCGTATGGCCTGAACCCTATGCTTTTCAAGCTGAAACAGAAAGAAGAAGTTTTTTTTGGGGACGTGAATCTGATGGTAGCTTGAAATACTATGATGACTATAATCAAGCGGGAGCTGGGTATCATCATGAAGAATGGTACGTGGCAGTGCGCCATGCAAAACCCGGTACCTGTTCTTGGAGTGAATCCTATATGGATCCTTACTCTCATCAATCCATGGTGACATGTACTGTCGCCACGTTTGATCAAGAATCTAAATTTTCTGGGACAGTCACCATTGATTTGAAATTGGAAGGATTGCAAGAACTTACAGATACCTTACAAAAACAAACGGGGGGCTATGTTTTTCTTTTGGATAGAAATAATAAATTTATTACTTTCCCTGACCCAGAACGTGTCAAAAATAAGACGCTAGATGATAAAGGTGTGCATACTGAATCCTTCATGTTGACGTCTGAATTCGCTCAAAAATCACCTCTTTTTTCACCGTTATCAACAGCTGTTGCAGCAATGAATCAAGATATTCTCACACTTGCCAGTCACCATCCCGCTTATAATCAAAAGAGTGCTGAAGAGATTGAACAGGATAGTTATCAAATTGATCACGCAAAAGCAGCCCTACTCTCTGCCGTCATTGTAAATCCTCTGGGCAATCAACATGCAGAATTATATCAGACTGTAAATTTAGAGGATGATTTTCTCTTAAAAAAACCGTCTACTGCGTTCATATTTCATATTCCAGATTCCTATTGGAAATTGGTGATTGTCAAGCCAAATACTGAAATTAATGCTGTGGCAACGCATTTGAGTCATTTGATGATTTCCTACATGATTTTAATGGCCATCATCATTTTGAGTATTACTTATTTTGTTTTTTTAAAGACAGTAGCACATCCCTTAGCCATTCTCTCTTATGCGACACAACAATTAGGAACAGGTGATCTCACAGCATACGATACCCAACGACTGTCTACGCGTAAAGATGAAATCGGTGAAATAGGACGGGCTACCTATGATTTAACCCATTATATGAAAACGGTGATAGCGGATATTGTCCAAGTTTCCCACGGTTTATCTGAGGGTAATCTACAAGTGAGCCCCAAAATCACTTATAAAGGAGAATTTGTTCAAATTGAACATGCTATCCTCAATTTAATTGATGCCACCAAACAGAATGCGTCTCAAAATTGGATAAAAACAGGACATGCTCAGTTGAATGAGATTTTAAGCGGCAAACATTCTATGGAGCACTTGACTAAAAATACGATTTCGTTTTTAACCACATATATCAATGCACAGATTGGCTTATTTTATCTCTCAAAATCTGACGATTTTCAAGTGATCGCAACTTATGGTTATACTGATATAAACACATTTGAATTGGATACAGGCTTATTAGAAGAAGTTGCCAAAGAACAGAAAACGATTTGTCGTTCTTTTAAACAGAAAGAATTACAATGTATTATTCAATCAGGATTTTCCAGAGCTGCGCCCCAGCAAATTGTCTGTGTTCCCATATTCTATGACAAAAAGATCATAGGCATGATTGAAATTGGTTTTTCTAAAGAGAAACTCACGAATCTCCAACAGATGTTTTTAGAACAAACGATGTTAAATATTGGCATTGCGGTGAATACAACAGCAAAATTCATTCATTAATGAGATCTTTTTTATGAAAAAAACAATGAAATGGTATCACAGCTTAAGTATTCAAGCTATTATTATCTTTGCATTTATTACGTTTCTTTTTATTTTAAGCACTGTGCTCATCATCAATACCACTGGCAAAAAACTGGTCTCTCTTGAAAGTGCCAAAGTGATTGAAGAGATGGGTAATCATGCAGTATCACATATCAGTACGCGTTCCACGGAAATTGCTACTTTAACAAGAACTTTAGCAGCCACTACAGAAACACTCCCCAAATTAGACGCTTCTTTTGAAAGGATGATACCGAGTTTAGTGGATTTTCAAGGAGATTTAGATATTGCAGGCGGAGGCGTTTGGCCAGAACCGTATACATTTAAAGCAGATATAGAAAAACGAAGTTTTTTTTGGGGACGTGATGCTAAAGGTGTTTTACAATACGATGGCTATTTTAATACGTCCAGTACAGGTTATCACCATGAAGAATGGTATGTGGCAGTGCGTCATGCCAAACCGGGTACTTGTTCTTGGAGTGAAGCCTATATTTATTTTAGTCAACCCATGGTGACGTGTACTGTCGCAACGTTTGATCCCAAAGGGAAATTTTCGGGAACAGTCACCATTGATTTAAAATTGGATGGATTACAAGGAGAGACTGACGACTTACAAAAACAGACAGGGGGATATGTTTTTCTTTTAGATAGAAATAATAAGTTTATTACTTTTCCTGATCTGGCATTAGTCAAAAATATTACGATAGATGCACAAGGTACGCCTACTGAAGCATTTCTATTTGCATCAGAATTAGCACAAAAACATCCGCTATTTTCACCGCTATCAAAAACGTTTACGGCAATGAATCAAGATATACTCAAACAAGCCAGTCAACTGGCTGCGTATGATCCAAAAATTGCCGAATACATTGAGCATGATAGTTATCAAGTAGATCATGAAAAAGCACAGTTATTGTCTGCTGTCATGCTGAATCCTTTTGAAAATCGTACCACAAAATTATATCAAACCATCCCTTTAAGTAATGACTTCATTTTAAAACAAGCGTCTACTGCTTTTATATTTCATATTCCAGATTCTTATTGGAAATTGGTGATTGTCAAGCCAAATACTGACATTTATGCTGTGGCTACAAATCTGAGTCATGTGATGATGGGTTATATGATCATGATGGCTGTGATCATTTTGGGGTTGGTTTATTTTGTATTTCTAAAAACAGTGGCCCTTCCGCTATCAACGCTGTCTCGTGCTACACAACAATTAGGCAGCGGTGATATCACAGCATATGATCAACAGAACATTTCAATTCGTCAAGATGAAGTCGGGGAAATTGGACGAGCAACCTATGACTTGACACATTATATTAAGACAGTGATTGAGGATATTGTTCACGTATCTCAAGGAATATCTGATAATAATGTACACATAAGGCCTCAAATCACTTACAAAGGCGCCTTTATTCAAATTGAACAGGCTATTCTTGATTTAGTTGACGCGACGAAAGAGAATGCGGCACAAGATTGGATGAAAACAGGACATGCCCTGTTAAATGAGGTGTTAAGTGGCGAACATTCTATGGAAACCTTGACTAAAAATATCATTTCGTTTTTGACAACATATGTCAATGCACAGATTGGTTTATTTTATATAGAGCAGTCCAGTACGTTTCAAGTGATTGCACGTTACGGCGATACTGCCGAGAATCAAACAACCTCTTTTCAGTTTGGAGAAGGCTTAGTGGGACAAGCTGCCAAAGAGCAAAAAATGATTTGTCGCACTTATACAGAACAAGAATGGCAGTTTATCATTCAATCAGGATGTGCTAAAGCAGTCCCGTTTCAAGTGATTCTAGTGCCTATACACTATGAACATAGCATTATTGGTGTGATTGAACTCGGGGTTTCTAAAGACATACTGACTGATCTTCAAAAAATATTTTTAGAACAAGCGATGTTGCGTATTGGAATCGCGGTTAATATTACAGCTCAATTAATTAAGGAGAAAGGATAAATGACAATCCAAACAAAAATGTGGGTTAGCTTTATCGCAGTCGCTACTGTCATCATCATAGCGGGTATTCTGGGCATTACGCAGATAAACAGTATTTATAGCGTGGGTAAAGATGTGGGCTTAGTGAAAGCACCGTTAGCTAATACAGCGATAATGGTGCAATTACATACCACTAAAGCAACCCGTTGGTTTGAAGAAATTATGGCTGAGGTTGAAGAAGAGGAAGAATTGATCGATGATGTATGGAAAAATTTAGATGAAGCCCTTTGGCATCTTGAAACAATCGTGACAGGGGGAACTAATCATGAAGAGACTATTTTTCCTATCCAAGATAAAATTATTGAAGCGAAAGTGCTGGCGGTGAAAAAGGATTTGGTGGCTTTTATAAAACTAACCCATCTACGTTTTGATAATCGTATTCATGGTGACGATGATGCATTGGATGAACAATATGATGTCCTTTTTGATAAAACGATGACAGGGGTTGAAAAGATTGAGGGGATGATTCGGACACAAATGGCTACAAGTGTTGGAGACATGAAAAGGATGGCACTGGAAAGTACATTAATACTCACCCTTGCTACAATACTCAGCTTTTTTATTGCTACCCTTGCTATCTATTATTTGAGTCGTGATATTTTAATACAAGTGGGTGGAGAACCGACTTATATTGCGCATATCACACAGGAAGTTGCCACCGGTAATCTTGATATCACATTTGATCATTCAGAAGAACCGACGGGGATTTATGCGGCTATTCAAAGAATGGTGGCTCATTTGAAAAAAATGAATGCTGAAATAGAGCAACAGATGAACGCCATTAAAGAGCAAGAATGGTCGCAAACAGGACAAGCGCTATTAAATGAGCAAATGAGAGGCGGACTTGATATGGTACAACTGACAGATCAGGTCATTTCTGCGCTCAGTACTTATATTAAAGCTGACATTGGTGTATTTTATGAACTCAAAAATGCAAAAACCTTAGAAGTACGCGCAAGTTATGGCTATAGCCAAAATGAAAAGACATCGTTTCAATTAGGAGAAGGTTTAGTGGGACAAGTGGCTTTGAAAAACGAAATACTGTATCGTAGCCATACGCCAAAAGAAGCCACGCTGATAATACAATCAGGTTTAGCAGTCATCGCACCGCAGCATGTCATCATGTTTCCTGTTTTATTTGAAAACGCAGTCATCGGTGTGATTGAATTTGGGTTTTCTAAGGAAATGCCTTCTACGGTTCAAAAAGATTTTATTCAACATATACTCCCCAGTATTGGTATTGCTATGAATACTGCACTTGCACGTGCTGACATGCACCTTCTTTTAGAAGACAGTCGCAGTCAAAGCGAAGAGCTACAAAGCAGTGCTGAGGAATTACAAGCGCAACAAGAAGAATTACGCCAAATCAACGAAGAGTTGGAAGAACGTACACATGAATTGGAACGCCAATATAAAGAGCATATCCCTACTAATCCTAAACAAGGCCTTCGTAAAGTCACTCCAAAAATAGAATCCACGTCCGAACCTACGCTGACAGATGATCAGAATAATCTATGTGCTAATGATCAGGTCATTTTGATTATTGAGGATGATCCTCTATTTGTACAAGTGCTGACTGTGTTAGCACAGGAAAAACATTTTAAAATTATTATTGCTACCAATGGTAAAGAAGGATTAGAATTAGCCACAAAGTACACACCAAATACCATTATATTGGATGTCGGTTTACCCCAAATGGATGGGTGGACAGTGCTTGAACGTCTTAAAGACAATCCAAAAACACGCCATATTCCAGTACAGTTGATTTCTGCACAAGGAGACTCTGTCACTGCTAAAAAAATGGGGGCTGTGGGTTATTTACAAAAACCAGCACTTCCCGATCAGATTGGAAATGTGTTTGATGACATTGCACAATTCATTGCGAAAACGGTTAAGACGGTACTGATTCTGGTTGACAATAAAGATTCAAAACAACTGATCGTTGATTTAGTGGGAGATGAGACGGTTAAAATAACGCAATCTTACACGCAAATAGAAGCAGTCAAACAGTTAGAAAGATTAGATTTTGATTGTATCATTATTGATATTAATGTTGCACAGAATTCAGGGTTAAAATTGCTTGAACCGTTATGCAATAATGACCAATTATCTAAAATCCCAGTGATTGTGTACATGAATCGTGAATTAACGTCATCAGAAGATATCTTGTTACAACAGGCGATGGATATCATTACGGTTAAAACCGTTCGTTCTGCTGAACGTTTATTAGATGAAACGACCTTGTTTCTTCACCAAGACTCAGCACAATTATCTCAAGAAAAACAAGAGATATTGGAACATCTTCATGATCAGCATAAGATTTTAAAGCATAAAAAAGTATTGATTGTAGATGATGATCCGCGTAACACCTTTGCTTTAACAACCGTTTTAGAAGAATGTGAGATGGAAGTGTTTGTAGCTTATGATGGTCAAGAAGCCTTATCTGTTTTAGAAGAAACGCCAGAAATGGAGATTGTTATCATGGATATCATGATGCCTGAAATGGATGGGTATGAAACCATGCAACACATTAGAGCACAATCTCGTTTTAGTGATTTACCCATTATTACACTGACTGCAAAATCTATGAAAGGTGATAAGGATAAATGTCTTGCAGCAGGGGCGAATGATTATTTATCCAAACCACTGGATACTGACAAATTGTTATCACTTATGCGTGTGTGGCTTTATCGGTGATTCTTTCAAATAGACATCCGTTTTTTTTGTAAGCGGATGTCTGTTGAGCCGCCAAAATTAGGAAAATACAATGGAAGACACCCTAAAGCGTTTACTCTCAGTTGAAACAAAAGCAGAACAATTAGTCAGCACGATGCAAGCGCAGCGTGAAGACATTATCAAGCAAGCCTTACAAGAAGCACATCAAGCAGAACAGCATTTTCAAGAGAGTATTCCCAGCATCAAGGCACATTTTTTAGAAAAAGCAGAAGAACGCGCGACACAAAGTATTGCGGAATTAAGTCAACGATATGGAGAACGACAAGCACGTTTGCGTGTGCTTGCAGAAGACAATCAGCAAAACGCCTTAAAGGCAGCGGTGCAATTACTCGTAGAGATAGGTTCATGAATAATTATGCATATCTTAATGCACGCGTTTCGATTTTTGCAGGGCGTTTACTGTCTGACACACGCCTACGTCATCCCTCTGAAGATTTGCTTAACGATCCCCATGCTGAACACACCGCTTTAATGAGCATGTTAGCAGATTTTAAGGTTTTAATACGTCCTTTATCAGGGGGAGCACGTGATTTATTGATGTATTGGTTTCAAAAAGGGGATATTGCTAATTTAAAGACGATTGTACGGGGTAAAATTGCAGGTTTAGAGGCGCCTGTCATTTCTGCACAATTGTTAGCATTAGGGACACTGTCTGCTTTACCGATGAAACAATTATTACGTACAGAAGATATTGGAGAATTATTGCGTTTACTGGAAAAAAGTCATTATGGGGCGATTGCACGTCAATCGCGACGTGTTTTTGAAAAAAATCATCAACTGTATTCCTTAGATGCGGCCATTGATCGCCATTATTTATTAGGATTCATGCAAAAAGTACGTGCCCTTGATGCGCAGCAACGCCAATATTTATCACCGCTTATCAGTATTTTAATGGATCGTTTTAACCTGTTATGGCTATTACGTTATCGATTTGCCTACCATTTATCAGCAGCCGAAACCTATTATTTATTAGTGCCCACGCCTTATTTGCTGAATCGACAAAATTTACACAAGCTTGTCGAATTAAATTCAGCACAAGAAGTGTTAGATCAGTTACCTGAACCCCTTTATCACTTATTACTGAATACGGACACAACTTTTGCGGTGGATCAACGTTTGACACTAGAAACACAACGCATCGCCCAAAAAACCTTAACATTACAAAATTTCACTTTGGCTAAGGCTTTTGCCTATGTCCTACTTCGTGAAATGGAAAATCGACGCATAATGGCTATTGTAAAAGGCAAACGATTGAATTTAAAAGAAAATATTATGTCTGTGGCTGCAGAAGCACTGATGTTTTAAAATTATTGATGTGTGTTATGCACTCTGCTTCCTCGTTCCCAACCTCTGGTTGGGAATGCCTTCTTCGACGCTCTGCGTCGACTGTTATGCTTTTCCTCGTTCCCAACCTCTGGTTGGGAATGCCTTCTTCGACGCTCTGCGTCGATTATCTACATGCCGAAAATTGTCGTTTTTTTGTGTTATAGGACGCAGAGCGTCCAGGCATGCATTCCCAACCAGAGGTTGGGAACGAGAAAAACTTAAGGAATATTATAGGACGCAGAGCGTCCAGGCATGCATTCCAACCAGAGGTTGGGAACGAGAA